>JAAZNO010000289.1 GCA_012798275.1 Chloroflexota bacterium | reverse complement strand
CTTGGCGGTGAGGCAGATGCGGCTCATCGGATTGCTGAAGTTGAAGACGTAAGCTTCGGGGCAAATCGCCATGATGTCGTCGCAGATGTCGAGGATGGGCGGAATGATGCGCAGCGAGTGGAACAGCCCGCCGGGTCCGCCATTCTCGCCGTAGACCTGGCGGATGCCATACTGCAGCGGGATCATCCAATCTTGCTCCCACAGCTCGAAGCGATTGCCCACCTCGATGGAGATGATGGCGAAGTTGGCCCCTTGCAGCGCTGCCTTGCGGTCAGCGGTCGCCGTGAGCGTGAAGGGCAGGGCATGGGCTTCCACGTGAGCCTGCGCCGCGTCCCGCGTCCGCTTGAGTGCCTGGGGATTGATGTCGTGCAGCACAATCTCGCTGCCCTCGAGGACTTTGCTGGCGAAAATATCGCTCAGCGTGCCGAAGCCGAATTGCGCGCTCCCCGCGCCGATCAGAACGATTCTCTGGTGCATACGACGTCCTTTCATGAAATGAGATTTGAGCTGGCGATGGGTGGCCAGCAGCTAGCGCCCGGCGCCCAGCATCTCCAGCAGCAAGGCGACGCATTTCTCCGCGAATTCGGGGTCGTTGATGTTGGCGTCCAGCTCGATCACCGGAATGCCCGGCCTGAGATTCGCCTTGATGGCGTTGAAGCAGGCGGCGTCGGCTTCGGGATCCCAGAACTGTCCGCCGGGGCTATCCAGCATCGAGACGCCCTTGAGCGGCAGGACGATGGCGACGGGCGCGGTGGCGGCGTTGGCCGCGCGGGCGAGCATTTCCCCCATGCGGCGGTTCTCCTCCACATTGGTACGCATCAGCGTGACGTTGGGGTTCCACTGGTAGAGCGTCCGTCCGCGATATTTCTCCGGCACCGTCTCGAGGTTGCCGAAGTTCGCCATGTCCACGCAGCCGGGGACGAGCACGGCGGGGATTCCCGCCCGTGAGGCGGCCAGGCAACGCTCCGGCCCCGCGCTGAGGATGCCACCGCAGACCTCATCGGCGAGCTCGGTCGTGGTGATGTCGAGCGATCCGGCAAAGTAGCCATCGGTGATGAGCCCCTCCATCGTCCGTCCGCCGATCCCCGTGGCGTGGAACACGAGCACCTCATAGCCGTGTGCTTCGAGGAGTGCGCGGGCATGATCCACACACGTCGTGGTGTTGCCGAACATGGAGGCGGCGATGAGCGGCTTGCTCTCCTGCGCAGCCGGGGCCTCCATTTCCACCATGCCGCTGATGGCGCCCGCGGCGTTGGTGTAGATGCGACGGCTGATGCTGTTGAAGCCGGCGACATCCACGATGGAGGGCATGAAGGTGATGTCCTTCGTCCCGGTGTAAGGGCTCACGTCACCGCCGCCGACGGTGGAGACCATGAGCTTGGGCACACCGACGGGCAGGGCGCGCATCGCTGTCGTGGCGATGGAGGTGCCACCCGTGCCGCCCATGCCCACGATGCCATCCAGCCGGCCTTCGGCGTAGAGGCGCTCGACGATGACCGCCAGCCCGCGCGCCATGATCTGCATCGCGGCATCCTTGTGACCGCCGGAAGCCAGCGTCGCCAGCTCGCCGCCGCCGGCGCGGACGACTTCCTCGCGGGGAATATCGGGGGTGAATGCCGGAGCCCCCAGCACCCCGAAGTCCACTACCAGGGAACGCAGCCCCCGTTGCTCGATCAACGCCTTGAGATAGGCGAATTCTTGCCCTTTGGTATCCAGGGCGCCCACAATCACAACGGTCTTGGTCATCGGAATCCTCCAGTTGCAGGTGATTTGCCACGGATAGGCTTAGTATAGCGCCGGACACGCAATCCGTCAAAGCCCTGTACGCGGTGGGGTGTCTCACTTTCCAGGTAAAAAGCAGATGAGGGTCAGAAAAAATCCAGGAGATCTTGCAGGAGGTGGGGGGAGACAGGCGCAAGCACGCCAGTGAGACGCTTGTGCTGGAGGACGGCGCACCATGGAACGAGCCGCTCCCCCTGTTGATAGTGATAGCGCCGAGTTGGCCCTAAGGGCAGATTTCGGGTTACAAGAACCGCTCCGCGTAGTGACAGGCCACTGTGTGGTCGGGGCGCAAGGCGCGCAGCGGCGGATCCTCCACGGCGCATGGTTCCGCAGCCAGCGGGCAGCGCGGATGGAAACGACACCCGGCAGGTGGATGGATCGGGTTGGGGATCTCGCCTTCGGGCATGGCCTGGGTGCGCCGTTGGTGCGGATTCGGGACGGGGACGGCCGCCAGCAGCGCCTGGGTGTAGGGGTGCAGCGGGTGACTGTAGAGCTCTCGCAGCTCGGCTACCTCCACCAGCTTGCCCAGGTACATGATGCCGATCCGGTCGCAGATGTATTTGGCTGTCGCCAGGTCGTGGGTGATGAAGAGATAGGTCAGGTTGAACTCGCGCTTGAGCTGGTTCATCAGGTCCAGCAACAGCGCGCGGACGCTGACATCGGCCATCGCAATCGGCTCGTCGGCCAGGATCAGGTCGGGGTGGGTGATGAGCGCGCGCGCGATCACGGCGCGCTGACGCTGTCCGCCAGAGATCTGGTGCGGGAACTTGCCGTAGAAAAACTGCGCCGGGGAGAGGCCCACTTTTTCCAGCATGTCAATGGTGCGCTGGTGTCGTTCGGCGTCGCCCAGCTCCGGCGCGTGGACCTTCAGGCCGTAGCCGATGGCCTCACCGAGCGCCATGCGCGGATTCAGGGAAGCCATCGGGTCCTGGTAGATGATCTGCATCCGGCGGCGCAGGCGGCGCAGCTCCTCGCCCTCCAGAGCCGAAATGTCGGCCCCGTCAAAGTGGATGGAGCCGGCGGTCGGCGTCTCCATGCGCACTACCAGGCGGCCGGTCGTGCTCTTGCCGCTGCCGCTCTCGCCAGCCAGCCCGAAGACTTCGCCGCGCCGGATTTCAAACGAGATGCCGTCTACGGCGTGAATGTAATCCTGATGACCGGCGGCCAACAGCTTATCCAGGACGCCTTGTTGCACGGGGAACCATTTTTTTACGTCGCGGACTTCTACCAGATTGTCCGCCGGTTGTGCTTGGGGCACAGGTTGCACGTTCATGACGCCCCCTGGGATTCATGGTTCTGATAGAGCCAGCAATGGACCAGCTGGCCCCCGTTTACGGGCCGGAGCTCCGGCTCACGTTGGGAACAGATCGGCAGCGCCTGCGAGCAGCGAGGGTGAAAACGACAGCCCTGCGGGGGATGCGTCAGGTTCGGCGGCTCGCCTCCCATCTTGAAGAGCTCCGTGCGCTCATTCAGGCTGATGGTCGGCACGGAGGCCAGCAGCCCCTGCGTGTAGGGGTGGCGCGGCGCATCGAAGACCTCGTAGACCGAGCCCAGCTCGGCCATCTGCCCGGCGTACATCACCGCGATCCGGTCGGCCACTTCGGCGACCAGGGCGATGTTGTGCGTGATCATCAGGATGGTGATGCCCAGTTCATCGCGGAGTTCGCGGAACTGGTCCAACAACTTGGCCTCGACGATCACGTCCAGCGAGGTGGTGGCTTCGTCGGCAATGATGAGATTGGCGTTGAGCACCAGGCCCAGGCCGATCATCACCCGCTGGCGCATACCGCCGGAGAGCTGGTGCGGATAATCCCTCAGCCGCCGTTCCTGGATGCCCAGCCGGCCGATCAGGGAACGCGCCCGCTCCAGGGCCGCCTGAGCCGGGGTATGGGGCTCGTGGACCTGGATGGCTTCCACCAGGTGTTGGTCCACGCGCTGAACCGGGTTGAGCGAGGTCATCGGGTCCTGGAAGATCATGCTGACGCAGCGACCGCGAAAATCGCGCAGCCGACGATCGTCAAACTGCAAAATGTCCTCGCCTTGAAAGAGGATTTGACCGGTGAGCTCCGCTTGCGGGGGGGCCATCCGCAGCAACGCTTTGCCCAGCGTGCTCTTGCCACAGCCGGATTCGCCGACCAGGCCGATGATTTCGCCTTTGTAGAGATCAAACGTGACGTGGTCCACGGCGCTCAAGGGGCCCAGGCGCGTCTTGTAGAGCAGCGAAAAATCGCGGACCTGCATGAGAACTTCTTTGTTTTGCATTGCGGGCGTCATGCCGGACTCCTTACAGCTCCGCCAGGCGCGGGTTGAGGATTTCAGAAAGGCTTTCCCCCAACATGCTGAACGAGAGGGTGACCAGCGAGACCATCACGCCAGGGAAGGTAATCAGCCACCAGGCGCGCCGCAGGTAATCCTTGCCGCGCGCCAGGTCAATGCCCCAATCGGGCGTGTCAGGCGGCAGGCCCAGGCCGAGGAAGCTGAGGCCCGCCTCGGTCAGGATGGCGTCGGCGACGTTGACTGAGAAGATAATCACTACCGAGGGGATGACGTTGGGGAAGATGTAGTCGCGCAAGATCTGGAGGCGGGTCGCGCCGAGGCTGCGGGCCGCGTCCACATACATTTCCTCTTTGACCGAGAGCGTCTGCCCGCGCACGATACGGAAATAGGTGGGGATGTAAAGCACGGCGATGGAGATGATGATGTTGCCGATGCCCGGCCCCAGGATGGCGGCGATAGACAGGGCCAGGATCAGGCCGGGGAACGAGTAGAGGCTGTCCATCAGCAAGGTTAACACGCGATCCAGGGGGCCGCCGATGAAGCCGCTGAGCAATCCCAAGGGGACGCCAAGGACGACGGAGATGAGCGCCGAGCTCAGCCCGACGATTAGCGCGATGCGGGTGCCCCAGATGATGCGGCTCAGCACGTCCTGCCCCAGCTGGTTGGTGCCCAGCACAAAGCCCTTGCCGCTGCTCCCGCGCAACGGTCCTACCAGCACCACGCCGGGATATTGCGCTAAAGTGGCGGCGTCGGCTTCGGCGGCCGTTGCGACAAAGCCATCCAGCTGGCCGGCTTCCAGATCGGCCAGCCCCTCGGCGAGTGTCTCGTAGCGCTGCGGGCGCGGTTGATAGCGCACGCTGCTGTCCTGGGCCT
>JAAZNO010000288.1 GCA_012798275.1 Chloroflexota bacterium | reverse complement strand
TAACCCCGTGGAATTGAACCGCGCTTCCCGCGAGCAGCTGCTCCGCATTCCCGGCCTGGGACCCAAGAGCGTCGAGCAGATCCTCGAGGCGCGGCGCAAGGGGACGCTACGCGATCTGAGCCAGCTGCGCCAGCTGGGGCTGCCGGTGCAGCGCGTCGCGCCCTACGTCCTTCTCGATGGACATCCCCCCGCCCGCCAGCTGCAGCTGTGGGCCATGGGATAGAAGCTCCCCCACCGCCGGGCTGAGTCGCCGGTCCCGGCGCGAGCTCAACGCAGCACGCGCGCCAGGCCCTCGGTGAAAGGCGGGTGGATGACGCCACGCTCGGTGATGATGGCGGTAATGTAGCGCGCGGGCGTCACGTCGAAGGCGGGGTTCGCCACGGCGGCGCCTTCCGGCGCGATGCGGCAGCCGCCGATGCAGGTCACCTCCTCCGCCGGACGCTCTTCAATGACAATGTCATCCCCGGTCGGTGTGGAGAGATCCACCGTGCTGGTAGGCCCCACCACGTAGAAGGGAATCCCGTGCGCGTGCGCCGCCAGCGCCAGGTGATAGGTGCCGATCTTGTTCGCCGTGTCCCCGTTGGCAGCGACACGATCACAGCCCACCACACACAGGTCCACACCGCGCGTGCGCATGATGTGCGCCGCCGCCCCATCCACGATCAACGTGTAGGGGACGTCAGCCTGCTGCAGCTCCCAGGTGGTGAGCCGCGCCCCCTGCAGCCGGGGACGGGTCTCATCCACGTACACATGGACGCGCTTGCCCGCCTCATGCGCAGCGATGATCACCCGCAGCGCCGTCCCGTATTCGCCCGTCGCCAGCGGCCCGGTGTTGCAGTGATGGAGGATACGGGCGTCATCGGGCACCAGGGGCAGCGCGTGACGTCCGATGGCCAGATTCGCCTGGCGCTCCTGCTCGTAGATGGCGTGCGCCTCGTCCAACACGGCAGCGCGCACGGCGGACACCGTCTCCAGGGCGGGATCGGCGGCGCGGGCCAGCACGCGATCCACGGCAGCGAAAAGATTCACCGCCGTCGGACGCGCAGCACGCAACGTCGCCGCCGCCTCCCGCAATGCCGCACGCACCCCCGCCACGCTCGTCGCATCGCAGGAGCGCGCCGCCAGCGCCATCCCATATGCCGCCGTGATGCCGATCGCCGGCGCCCCACGTACCACCATCTCACGGATCGCAGCGGCGACCTCACGGTAATCGCGGTAATCCAGATAGCGGACGTTGTGGGGCAGCTCCCGCTGATCCAGCAAGCGCAACGTCCCCTCGGCCCAGGCGATGGCATGATAATCGTTCATCTGAAGCCTCCCACAGGAATTGCAAAGCGACGCGGGGTTCCTCGCCCCGTGTAAATTCTACCATCGAGATCGTCTCCGGCAAAACAAAACGCTCTGCCCGGCGATCAACCGGGCAGAGCGCGTCAGGCTGCAGCGACGCCTACGGCGTCACCGGATGAGGCACCGCCGGACGGGCAACGCGACCGGCGCGACGCTCCTTCCAGAAGGGCGACTTACGCAGCAGCCAGGCCCGCACAAAGGGCCGCGCGAGCCTGAGCAGATAGCGCTTGGGTCCCAGGAGCTCGATCACATCGGCGACATAATCATCAAACGTGCGCTGCTGATACTGCAACAGGCGCTGGCTTTCGGTGGCATCCACCCAGTCGGTGGGGAAATACTCCGTGCCGAAGGCCGCCGCCGGCAGCATCCCAATCCCCAAGCCTTCCATCACTTTGGCGACAATCTCGCCGTAGAGCAGCTGACACTTCGGCCCGCCGCCGATCAACAAGAGCTTGCCCCAAATTGCCTCAGAAGTCGCCGCATTCGCCACCGCAGTGCCCACATCGCGGGTATGGGTGAACTCCATGCGATTATCGAGCGGGATGTGGAAGAGGTACGGATCGAGCGTCAAGGTGATGGGCAGCGTCGCCGAGAAGCGCAGGATGGACCACTGAAGAT
>JAAZNO010000287.1 GCA_012798275.1 Chloroflexota bacterium | reverse complement strand
TCAACGCCCCGGCAGAAATCTGCACCAACACGGGAGCCTTCTTCGCCTCCGCCGCGCGGATAATTGCGTGGGTAATTTCCAGATTGTTGGTGTTAAACGCGCCGACAGCATAGCCATTCTTTTGAGCCTCCAATAACAGCTATTTACTCGTGACTAACATGGCAGTCCTCCTGGGCTAGAAAGATTCACGCACTTCGGTATAGTAATAACCCCTTCCCCAGAAAAGTCAAATAACCCTGTAGCCAGGCCCGATCACACAGGACAAACGGCCTGAGATGACAGGTAAAACACCCATTGAAGCCACGCCACGCCTCATGCTATACTAAAGCGAAGAGCTTGGCGAACGAATTCACATAAAGGAGCACCCTATGACCTCACGCATTGGGATTCGGCTGGAAGACAAAAACATCTGGGAAGGCCGCGCCTCCCTCGTGCCGGAGCACATTGCCGCGCTGCGAGCCTCCCATAACCTCGAATTCGTGGTGCAAGAATCCCCAATTCGGGCTTTCACCGCTGAGGAATACCTCGCCGCCGGTGCGCAGGTCGCGCCCACGCTCCACGACTGCCCCCTCATCCTGGCAATCAAGGAAATTCCCATCCCCGCCCTCGAAGCCCACAAGACCTATGCCTTTTTCTCGCACACCATCAAGGGGCAGCCCGCCAACATGTCCATGTTGCAGCGGTTGATGGAACTGCGCTGCCAGCTATTGGACTTCGAACGCATTGTGGATGAAAATGGCCGTCGTCTCATCTTCTTCGGCAATTACGCGGGGGCGGCCGGGATGATTGACACGCTTTGGGCGCTGGGACAGCGGCTTGCCGTCGAAGGCCTCCCCACCCCCTTCGCCGCGCTGCAGCCAACGCTGGCATACGGCACCCTCGAGACGGCGCGCAATGCCGTCCATGAAGTTGGCGCGCGCATCAAACACGAAGGGCTGCCCGCCTCGCTCACCCCGCTCATCTGCGGCTTTGCCGGCTACGGCAACGTCTCACGCGGCGCGCAGCACATCTACGATCTGCTGCCCGTCATCGAAATCAACGCCGCGGAATTAGATCGCTTCGAGGGAGGCGACCCCCATCACGTCTACAAAGTCGTCTTCAAAGAGGCCGACATGGTCGAGCCGCTTGACCCGCACGCGAGCTTCGCCCTCCAGGAGTACTACCGCCACCCGGAACGTTATCGCTCGCGCTTCGAGTCCTATCTACCGTATCTCACGGTACTCATCAACGGCATCTTCTGGACGCCGCGCTATCCCCGCCTGGTCACCAAGGCGGGCCTGCGCGCGCTGTTCGAGCAACAGGGCACCCCCCAGCTGCGCGTGATCGGGGACATCAGCTGCGATACCGAAGGCGCCATTGAATGCACCCTTCAGACGACGAATCCCGGTTGCCCTGTTTACGTCTACAATCCGTTCACCGGTGAAGCGCAAGAGCCGGGCGCGGACGCGCACGCCTGCAGCGGGCCGGGCGTCGTCATCCTCGCGGTAGATAATCTGCCCTGCGAGCTGCCCCGCGAATCCTCGACGCACTTCAGCAGCACCCTCATGCCCTTCATCCCGGCGCTCGCCGAAGCGGATTACGCAGCCCCATTCGAGGAGGTGAATCTCCCGCCAATCCTCAAAAACGCCTTTATCCTGTGGCACGGAGAACTGACACCCCCCTACCGCTATCTGGAAAAACACGTGGAAACGGGCGAAGGTGTGAAGGTGTGAACGCATGAACGTAAATAACTCGCTGATTCGCCATTCGCGGATTCGCCTATTTTCAGAGAGGAGCACCCCCAACCATGAAAACCGTTCTCGTACTTGGGACAGGCATGGTCGCCGGTCCCGCCATCACCTATCTGCTCGCTTTGCCGGAGATTCAAGTCCGCGTCGCCAGCCTGGATTACGAGCGCGCGCAGGCTCTCATCGGCGGACATCCGCGCGGCGCGGCGCAGCGGTTGGACGTCGAAGATCCGGTCGCGCTGCGTGACGCCATCGCCGCGCCCGAAGTCGGCCTCGTCATCAGCCTGCTGCCCTACATTTACCACGCCCAAGTAGCGGCGGTCTGCGTCGCCCACGGCAAACATCTCGTCACCACTTCCTACGTCAGTCCTGAAATGCGGGCCCTCGACAGAGCTGCCAGAGAGGCCGGTGTCACCTTGCTCAACGAAATCGGCGCCGACCCCGGCATGGATCACATGTCCGCGATGCGGGTCATCCACGAGGCGCAGGAGGCCGGCGGCGAAATCACACGGTTTCGTTCCTGGTGCGGCGGCCTCCCCGCGCCCGAAGCCAACACCAACCCGCTAGGCTACAAATTCTCGTGGAGTCCGCGCGGCGTGTTGCTGGCAGGGCGCAATCCCGCCCACTATCTGGAAGAAGGGGCAGAGATCACCATCCCTGCCGGCGAGCTCTTCGAGCATCACTGGCCCGTCGCCATCCCCGGCCTGCCCCTGCTGGAGGGTTACCCCAACCGCGACGCGCTGCCCTATGCCGACTTGTACGGCATCCGCACCGCGCGCACCCTCTTCCGCGGCACGCTCCGCTATCCGGGATGGTGTGAGGCGTTGAACGTGCTCCTGAAATTGGGATTCCTGGAGCTCGAGCCGCAGACCTGGCCCCAGGCGACTCTGGGAGCATGGACGGCGGCCCTCCTCGGCGGCGACGACGCCCGTCCCGCCGCCGTGCGCCGCACGCTCGCCGCCCGCGCGGGCCTCGATCCCCACGCCGCGCCGGTGGAAGCCCTCGCCTGGCTGGGATTGTTTTCCGCCGACCCCCTGCCGCTCCGCCACGGCGGGCCCATTGACGTGCTCACGGCCTGCATGTTAGCGCGGATGCAATTTGCAGCCGACGAGCGCGACATGCTCGTCATGCATCACGAATTTGGCATCGCCTACCCCGAACGGGAGGAGCGCCGCACCTCCACCTTGCTCGTCTATGGCATCCCCGGCGGCGACACCGCCATGGCGCGCGCCGTGGGACTTTCAGCGGCGATAGGAGGTCGGCTGTTGCTCGAAGGCACCCTGCGACGGCCCGGCGTCCTCATCCCCATTCTGCCAGAAATCTACCTGCCAGTGCTCAGCGAGCTCGCGTCCTACGGACTCCGCTTCGAGGAACAGGGCACGGCAGTTGCAGGCGGCCCGGCGTAAGCGCTTTGCGGAGAAGTCGAGTATAATACGCAACGGTCTGGCATATCAACTCAAACCGAAAGAATACCGTGACGCACGAAAGGACTCAAGAGGCTTCCTTCAATATTGCCGGCGCTATGACCGGCGGGACGACCCACGCAGCGCCGGCAGCCGCCGACCGCACGCTGGAAGCCGTCGTCTCTGTGCTGGACGAGCGCTCTCAGGAGCAAGTGCTGGCGCTCTGGGAGGAGCTGCGGCGGGAATTCAACGTCACGGACAACTACACGGCGCCCATCCCGCACTTCTCCTATCATGTCGCCCAGGCCTACGATCCCGAGGCCCTCGACCAGGCCCTGCGCGAATTCGCCGGAGAATGGGCGCCCTTTCACGTCCGTACGGGGGGCCTGGGATTGTTCACGGGCTCCCTGCCGGTGCTCTACATTCCCATCGTGCGCGAGGCGCGCCTCTCGCTCTTTCACGCAGAACTGTGCCAGCGCCTGCATCCCCTGGCCAGTGATCCCGTCCCGTACTATTTCCCGGAAAACTGGCTGCCCCACATCACCCTGACGCTTGGCGCGGTAGAGCCGCAGACGCTGGCAGCCGTCATCGCCCATCTCAGCCCGCGCCGCTTCGACTGGAGCATGGTCGTCCACAATCTCACGGCCATCTGCGATAACTGCGGTGTGCTGGACGTGAACCAGCGCTATCCGCTGCAGGGGAGCCGCTGAGGATCAGAATCATGATTTCCTGCATTACCTGTCACGCAGCGTCCCTCATGGCGGACGCGCGCTCAAGTCACCTGAATTAAGGAGGTCGCTCTATGAAACAGACGCAACAAGCCGCTTTACCTCATTGGGACATGACGCCGATTTTCCCCGGGCTGGACACGCCGGAATTCGAGGCCGGCTTTCAGGCCGGCGTTGCAGCGCTCGACGCGCTCACGGAGGCCTTCGACGCCAACGCCATCCTGCTGCGCGACACGCCGCTGCCCATCAACGCCGAGACGATCGCCCTCTTCGAGATGATCCTGCAGCGCTACAACGCCCTGGGCGACCAGCTGCGCACCCTCGACGCCTACATCAGCGCCTTCACCACGACGGATTCGCGCAACGAGCTGGCGCAGGCTCAGGCAAGTCGCCTGGAACAACAGAGGCTGCGCTTCTCGGTGCTGACGACGCGGCTCACCGCCTGGTTGGGCAGTCTGGACATCGCAGCCCTCATCGCCGCCTCGCCCGTCGCCCAGGCGCACGCCTACGCCCTGGAAAGGATCGCCATCCAGGCGCGGCATCTGATGTCGCCCGCCGAAGAAGCGCTTGCCGCGCAGCTGGAGCTCACCGGCTCCACCGCCTGGTACAAACTGTACGAAACCTTCAGTTCGCAAATCATGGTCGAGCTGGAGATCAAAGGCGCACGGCAGACCCTGCCGATGACCGCCATCCGCAACCTTGCCTACGACGCCGGACGCGACATCCGCCAGGCGGCCTACGAGGCGGAACTCGCCGCATGGGAGCACAACGCCGTTCCCATCGCCGCCGCCCTCAACAGTCTCAAGGGCGAAACGCTCACCCTCACCGCAAAACGCGGTTGGGAATCGCCCCTCGCCGCAGCGCTGTTCAACAACAACATTGACGAGGCCACCCTCGAGGCCATGCTCGACACGGCCCGCGCGGCCTTCCCGGAGCTACGCCGCTACCTGCACGCCAAGGCTCGCGCCCTCGGCGTGCCCGTCCTGGCGTGGTATGATCTCTTCGCGCCGCTCTCCGCCGACACACGCCCCTGGGATTTCGTCGAGGCGCGCGAGTTTGTCCTGGAGCAATTTGGAGCATACTCCCCGAAACTCGCGGCATTGGCGCGGCGCGCCTTTGAGGAACAGTGGATGGATGCCGAGCCCCGTCCCGGCAAGCGCGGCGGCGCCTTCTGCATGGGGGTCCGCGACGACGAATCGCGTGTGCTCTCCAACTTTCAGCCCGCCTACGGGGGGATGTCCACCCTGGCTCACGAGCTCGGTCACGCCTATCACAACCTGCAGCGCGCGCCCCGCACCTACATCCAGCGCCGCACCCCCATGACCCTGGCCGAAACCGCCAGCAACTTCTGCGAGACCATCGTCCGCGAAGCGGCCCTGGCGCACGCCGACCGCCGCGAGCAGCTCGCCATCCTCGAGTCCTCCCTGCAACATTCGGTCCAGGTCACCATTGACATCACCAGCCGCTTCCTCTTTGAGCAAGCGGTATTTGAACGTCGCAAGGAACGCGAGCTCTCCACCGAAGAATTCTGCGCGATCATGCGCGAGGCGCAGCTGCAGACCTACGGCGACGGCCTCGATCCTGAGGGGCTCCATCCTTACATGTGGGCTGCAAAACCGCACTACTACAGCTCCGTGTTCTACAACTTCCCGTACATGTTCGGGCACCTGTTCAGCCTGGGACTGTATGCCCGCTACCGGCAGGATCCCGACGCCTTCCGCGACAGCTACGACGAGCTCCTCGCCGCGACCGGCATGGCTGACGCCGCCACCCTGGCCGCCCGCTTCGGCATTGACATCCGCTCGCCGCAATTCTGGCAGGCCAGCCTGGACCTGATCCGCGAGGACATTGACCGCTTCGAGGCATTGATTGCGGAAGGGGAATGAGAAAGAGTGAGGAGGTGAGCAGTCAATTGTTCTGCTCTCTACTCACCGCTCACTCTTCTCCGCTCACTCTTCTTCGCTCAAAGGGGAACGCCCACCATGCCCTACACGTACGACTATCCGCGTCCCATGCTCACGGTGGATATCGCGCTCGCGCGACCGGGCCCCCGCGGCCCAGAAGTGTTGCTCATTCAACGCGGCCATCCGCCGTTCGAGGAAG
>JAAZNO010000286.1 GCA_012798275.1 Chloroflexota bacterium | reverse complement strand
GCGCCAACCTGCAAATATCGTGTGATCCATAACGCGTGACTGACCCATACATTGTTGTAAGAGCCCAAAACGTGTGTTGCACCCACAAATGTTTCAAACGCCTCTTCCTCGTAGGCGCGATTGACCAGTGTGATGATGTCTGGCCTCAACTGCTCTGAAATGAACGCGCTGGGAATAACCTGTATGCTCAGGTGATTTGTATCATTGGATGACATTGATCTCCAGTCCTTAACTCGGCGCCTCAAATCCCCGATTTGGGGACAGAGGGTCATCATGCGGTTGGATCCATTTCCACCGCCTGGCTGCGCAATTCCCTCATTTGGTGGTTTCGACGCGCTGCCAGAGCTCCGTGAACTGCATCTTCCGTATCCGCACGTTGAGGAGCACCAGCAGCCACAGATGGAGCCGCGCGAGGAAGAGGAGCAGCGTCCACAGCAACTCACGCGCATTGCGGGGATACCTCAGCGCGAGCGCCGTGCCATAGCGGATCTCCAACCAGGCCGAGCGCATCTGCACGGGGGAACGTCGGACATAATCCTGCGCGTAACCGCCCGCCGAGCGCACTTTCTGCCGCAGCCAGTCCCGGTACGTGGTGGGATATTTCACCCGCACCCGCGCTTCCGGTGCGTAGCCGATCCGATAGCCTTGCTCCGCGATGCGATGCGAGATGACGGCGTCCTCCGAGAGCGCGTCGGCCGGCACCGGCGTGAGCACGGCGCGCCGCACGGCGAAGAGGTAGCCAGAGCAGACGAGGAATCCCCCCGCCGCGGCGCGCGCTGCTCGTACCGCATGGGCGCTGTCTGTGAGGAGCTGGGACCAGTAGCCCAACACGGTTTCGCGCGGGCTGGCGCTGACGGGACGCCCGCTCACGGCGCCGACCTGCGGATCCGCGAAGGGACGCAGCAGCGCCTCCAACGCCCCCGGCTCGACGACGACATCGCCGTCGCTGAAGACGATGATCTCGCCGCGCGCTGCCTGTAGCCCAAAGTTCAGCGCCGTGGGTTTGCCGCGTTGCGGATCGAGGACATGGCGCACGACGGGGCAGCGCCGGGCGTACTCCTCGACAACGGCAGTGGTTTCGGGATCGGGCGCCACCACCAACAGCTCCGCGTCCTCCGGCAGTTGCGCCAGAAAGGCCTCGATGGCTTTGCCGACCGTCGTGGGCTCCCGGTAAGCGGTGATGAGGATGCTGATCATAGGCTCCTTCCCCAATCCCTCACGGCGTCGGCGCTTGCCAGCGCTCCTGCGGTTTGCTGCTCTCGGCGATGCCCGTGCGCGGCTGAGTGGGCGACGACGTGAGGCGCGAGGGGATCATGGCTTCTCCTGGCGGCGTTCGAGATAGGCGGCCAGCCGTGCGAGCTTGCCCCAATCCCCCCGAAGGGCGTAGATGATGGCGAGGTGCGTGAGCCAGACGCGAGGGCTATCGGGTTCCGCAGCGAGTGTCTCCAGCACTTTGACGGCGACGTCGTCCGTGCGGCGCGCTTTGATGCAGGCAGCGGCGGCCTCTTCCAGGAGCTGCCGCCGCGAGGGCCGCGGGGGAGGCGCGGCGGCTTGGACGCGTTGAGCGAGGACGATGCTGCGGGATTTTTCCAGGAGGCTCAGGACATCTTCAGCGGTGAAGGGCTTGATCAAATACGCGGCAATCCCCGCGTCCACCGCCTGTTTGAGGGTGAGGGCGTCCTTCTCCGCGGAGATGATGATGCACACCAGCTCCGGTCGCCGGGCGCGCATTTGGCGGATGGCCTCGATGCCATTCAGCTCCGGCATGTTGACGTCTACCAGGGCGATGTCGGGACGCTGTGTCGCCGCGAGGGCAACGGCTTCGCGGCCGTTAGCGGCGCTGCCGACCAGCTCCACATCAGGCGCGAGGGAGAGGATCAGCTCGATGCTACGCCGCGTTTCCGGCGCATCGTCGGCGATGAGCACGCGCATCACCGCGTTGGGAGTCGCAGGTCTGGACGCAGGTTTCATGATGCTCTCACGTTCAGGGCTATCGGGCCGCCAGGGCCCCACGCCAGGCTCGCTCGCGGTTTTCTTCCGGCAGGCGGCCGGCTCTTTGGGCCCTGGCAGCTGTTGGATAGGGAGATTGCCACAGCCGGCCTATTTCAGCATCGGCATCCACAGGCCGCTGGCTTTGGCGCAGGCGATGGCTTCCTCGTACCCCGCATCCGCGTGGCGCACGACGCCCATCCCCGGATCGGTGGTGAGGACGCGCTGCAGGCGCTGCGCCGCCGCTGCGGTCCCATCCGCGACGATGACGACGCCCGCGTGTTGCGAATAGCCGATGCCCACACCGCCGCCATGGTGGAAGCTCACCCAGGTCGCGCCGCCCACGGCATTGAGGAGCGCGTTGAGGATGGGCCAGTCGGAGATGGCGTCGGAGCCGTCCTTCATGGCCTCGGTCTCGCGGTTGGGACTGGCGACGGAGCCCGCATCGAGGTGATCGCGCCCGATCACGATGGGGGCCTTGATTCGCCCCTCGGCGACGGCTTGATTGAAGGCCAGCCCAGCCCTGGCCCGGTCGCCGTAGCCCAGCCAGCAGATGCGCGAGGGCAGTCCCTGGAACGCGACCCGTTCCTGCGCCATCTTGATCCAGCGCTTGAGGTGCTCGTCCTCGGGGAAGAGCTCCAGGATAAGGCGGTCGGTCTCGTAGATGTCCTCCGGGTCGCCGGAGAGCGCCACCCAACGGAAGGGACCTTTGCCCTCGCAGAAGAGCGGGCGGATGTAGGCGGGCACGAAGCCAGGGTAGCTGAAGGCCTCGGTCAGGCCGTTATCGAAGGCGCGCTGCCGCAGATTGTTGCCATAGTCGAAGACGACGGCGCCGCGTTTCTGCAGCTCCACCATCGCGGCACAGTGCACCGTCATCGTGCGGAGGGCTTCCTGCTGGTAGCGCTGGGGATCAGCCTGGCGCAGCGCGACCGCCTCCTCGAAGCTCATGCCATTGGGGACATAGCTCAGCGGGTCGTGCGCCGGAGTTTGATCCGTGACCAGATCGGGCACGATGCCGCGCCGCAGCAGTTCCGGGAAGACGTCGCCGGCGTTGCCGATGAGGCCGATGGAGCGCGCTGCGCCGCGGACCGTGTAGTGGGCGACGCGGCGCAGCGCCTCGTCCAGGTCGTCGGTGATTTCGTCCAGGTAGCGGTGATGGAGCCGTCGCTCGGCGCGCCAGGGATCCACTTCCACGCAGAGGCCCACCCCTTCGTTCATGGTGATCGCCAACGGCTGAGCGCCGCCCATTTCGCCGAGGCCGGCGGTGAGGACGAACTTCCCCTTGAGCGAGGCGCCCGCTCCGTAGTGTTTTTGCGCCGCGGCGCCGAAAGTCTCGTAGGTGCCCTGGAGGATGCCCTGCGTGCCGATGTAGATCCACGAACCGGCGGTCATCTGCCCGTACATGATCAGGCCGGCCTGTTCCCACTTGTCGAAATTCGCCTGCGTGGCCCACGCCGGGACAATGTTGGAGTTGGCGATCAGCACGCGCGGCGCATCTTCGTGGGTCTTGAAGATGGCCACGGGCTTCCCCGATTGAATCAGCAGCGTGTCGTCTACGTCCATGCGTTGCAGGGTGTCGAGGATGGCGTCGAAGCATTCCCAATTACGGGCGGCCTTGCCGCGTCCGCCGTAGACAATGAGGTTTGCCGGGTCGCCCGCCACTTCGGGATCGAGATTGTGTTGGATCATGCGGAAGGGCGCTTCAAGAAGCCAGTTTTTGCAGTGCAGTTGCGTTCCCCGTGGGGG
>JAAZNO010000285.1 GCA_012798275.1 Chloroflexota bacterium | reverse complement strand
GGCGGCCCCAACATGACCCTGTTCGAGGTCAACGAGGCGGCTTCGCTCATCCGCGAGACCGCGCATCAGGACGTCAACCTCATCTTTGGGGCGGTGGTGGATCCCGCGATGGCCGACGACATCCGCATCACGATCGTGGCGACCGGCTTCGATCAGGAGGACGTGCCCGTTCGGGCGCCGGCGCAACAGCTGCGTCGGGAGATGCGGGAGAGCATTCTCGTCCAGCAGCCGGTTGATCCTCACAACGTCGAGATCCCGACTTTCATGCGCCGCCATTCGTGAGTGGGATTCAGACACGGGGAGCACGGAGGCTGGCTCCCAGGCAGTCTCCGTGTTTTTCGCGTCCCGGCGATGACAATTTTCATGCGCCCGGGTGAGGCTTTCACTGCGGGGGGCCATGCTGTGGGCATGGCCGTGTGAGGAAGTGTCGCCCTCCTTTGTCACCTGGCTTGACGCGGGCGCTCTGGAAACAGAGCGCCCGTTTTGTTGTGCGCGATGCTGCCGGGTGGGGCGATTTCGTTTTGAGCCATCAGGCACTCTGCTTTAGGAAATTTGCCTTTATGGTATAATGGAGTTATAGGGTTAGAGGAGGGTTTGATATGATCGAAATGGTGGGCCTGACGAAGCAGTTTGAGACGGTGTTGGCGGTGGACGGCATCACGCTCACCGTGCGGCCCGGCGAGGTGCTGGCGTTGTTGGGACCCAACGGCGCCGGCAAGACGACGACGGTGCGGATGCTGTCGGCGGTGTTGCGGCCAACGGCGGGATCCGCTAGGGTTGCCGGTTTCGATGTCGCCCGACAGAGTCTGGAGGTCCGGCAGCACGTGGGGGTGCTCACGGAGTCGCCGGGGTTGTATCATCGCATGTCGGGGCAGGAATACCTCGAGTTCTTTGGCGAAGTGCGGGGGATGTCGGTTGAGGCGCGTCGGGCGCGGATTGCCTATCTCGCCGAGTGGTTTGGGATGAGCGAGGTGCTGGACCGCCGCCTGGGGGAATATTCCCGTGGCATGGCGCAGAAGGTGGCGTTGATGCGCACGTTGCTCCATGACCCGGCGGTGTTGTTGCTCGACGAGCCGACGGCGACGATGGACCCGCAGAGCGCGCGGTTGGTGCGTGACGCGATTTTGCAGCTGCGCAGCGACCAACGCACCCTCATCATCTGCACGCACAACCTGATGGAGGCGGAAGAGCTCGCCGATCGTATCGCTATCATTCGTCAGGGCCGCATCGTGGCGGAGGGCACCTCCGTGGAGTTGAAACGGCGCTTGCTCGGAGCGCCGCTCATGGAAGTGCGTTTAGCGCAGCCGGGGGTCAATGGCGCGGTTGACCTGGTGGCGCGTTTCGCGGAGGTCGAGGCCAGCGGCCCCGACGTCATCCGTTATCGGGCCGACCATCCCATGGAGGCCAACCCGGCGATTTTGGCGGCGCTGCTCAGTGCGGGGATGAAGGTCTTCTCGCTCAGCGAGGTGCCGCAAAGCCTGGAAAGCGTGTACTTGCGGGTGGTCGCCGATGGGGTGGAGAATCCGCGAGCCGGCGTGGCTATTTGAGCCGGGGATGGAATTCCCCGCCTGAGACCGGCAGCCGATTCCCGGAAATGAGAATAACAATGTGAGGTGTGAGCCGTGGCCCGTGAGCAGAGACTGTGACTACTCTCTTCTCATGGCTCACTGCTCTCTATTTTTTGAGGGAGACGCCATGTGCTGGCGCACATCATCCAAAAAAGAAAAAGTGCGGTCATTGTTCGGCCTGGCGTCAGGTAGCTCGATGGCAATGGATGAACCTTTGTAAGCTGTAGCCTTTGCCCCTCCCCCAGCCCCCTCCCCAACGGCGCAGGCGCCGTTGGGGAGGGGAAGAAAAAATAAAGGGGTTTTGCAGGCGGGCGTAGCTCGCCTGCAAAACCCCACAAAAAAAAGTTCCCCTTCCCCCTGCGTGCGCGGGGGGGAGGGGCCAGGGGATAGGGGCAAGAGTTGATTCTCAATCTTCAGCAGTCGCCAGGGAATCTTGTATTTTTCAATCAGTGGCTGAACAGTTACCGTGTGAGTTATGAGCCGTGACTTGTGAGCAGAGGCTATGACTACTCTTTTCTCGCGGCTCACTGCTCTCTATTTTTGAAGAGGAGGAGCCTACCGATGGAACAGCAGGCCATTAGATCAGAAGTGGGGCGACCCTCATTGTGGGGGCGGCTATGGGTCGAGTTGAAGCCGGCGCTGGTTTTGACGCGGCGGGAAATTAAGGACACCTTGCGGGACTGGCGTATTTTGGTGCCCATCTTGCTGTTGATCACCGCGTTTCCCTTTCTGGCCAATGCTGCGGCAGCCGAGGGGCTGGACTTTGTCAACCAGTATGGCGCGAGACTGATCATCGAGCGTCTCTTTCCCTTTTTGATGCTGGTGGTGGGCTTTTTCCCCTCCACTTTCTCGCTGGTCATTGCCCTGGAGACTTTCGTGGGTGAAAAAGAGCGTCGCAGCCTGGAGCCCTTGCTGGCGACGCCCCTTACCGATCTCCAACTTTACATCGGCAAATTGCTGGCCGCGACGGTGCCGCCGGTGATCGCCAGCTACATCGGCATCCTCTTCTACACCCTGCTGCTCGGCTTCACTCA
This sequence comes from Chloroflexota bacterium, assembly GCA_012798275.1. Lineage (GTDB taxonomy): Bacteria > Chloroflexota > Anaerolineae > B4-G1 > SLSP01 > JAAZNO01. The sequence goes on along the minus strand of JAAZNO010000285.1, from coordinate 5,313 downwards.
GGGGTGGTGGCCTCCCGTGTCCCTCTTTCTGGTCGCGCTGTTGATCTCAACGGCGCAATCGCTGGTGATGGTCAGCGCCGCGGTCGTGGTCTCGGCGCAATCCACGAGCGTGCGGGCAGCCAATCTGGTGGCCAGCTTCATCATCATCCCCATGACCTTTTTGTTGCAGGCGGAAGCCGGGCTGTTGCTCTTTGGCAATTATACGGGCCTGTGGCTCATCGCGCTGGCTTTGTTGATTGTGAACGTGCTGCTGATGCGCATGGGAATCGTGCTTTTCAACCGCGAGCGGCTGCTGGGGCAGGATATTGATCAGCTCAACGTCAAAGGGGGCTGGCGGGCCTTTTGGGACGGTTTCTGGCCGCAGCAGGGGGTGAAGCATCTGTACCGTTATGAGGTGCCGGCCCTGGTGCGCAAATTGCGGCCGCAGCTGCTCTTCACGCTGGTAGTCGCCATCGGCGGCGGCATTCTGGTGGGGCTGTGGGGAGTGCAGCGTTTCCCGTTGCCGGGGGGGACGCTGGATTCTTCGGCTTACGCCGATTTCGACACTCTCTCGCAGGCCGTCGAGACGACGGGGTTGCTCTCGACGTTCTCCAGCGGGGGAATTTTCTGGAACAATGTGCGCTCGCTGCTGTTGGCCGTGCTCCTGGGCTTCTTTTCCATCGGCATTGGGGCGTTGCTGCTGCTTGCCGCTCCGATTGGCATCCTCGCTTACCTGCTGCCGCAGATAGGGGCGTTGGGAATCAGTCCCTGGCAGATGTTGGCGGTCGGGGTGCTGCCTCACGGCATTTTTGAGATGACGGCGGCGATCCTCGTGACGGCCTATGCGCTGCGACTGGGAATGATCTTCTTGCGGCCTCCGGAGAAGGACGGGGCCATGCGGGACCTGGCGCGCGAGCTGGGGCAATTCTGCAAGCTCTTCCTGAGCGTGGCGTTGCCGCTGCTGTTAGCAGCCGCGTGGATCGAGGCGGAAGTGTCCTCCCGCCTGGTCATTACCTATCTGAACGGCTTGTGAAAATGGCCCGGTAGGCTTGTCGGTAAGGCTGATCGGTGCTGTTTAGCTGGAGGTGGTTTCAGTTTCGGGGGTGGGGATCGGGCGGCACGTGACGTGGATGTAGGCGAAATCGCCATGCGGCGGCAGCAGGTCCTTGGTCTCGACGATTTCGCACCACAGGTCTCCCAGGCGCACCTTCTCCCCTACGTAGGGCATGGTGGTTTGATTGATGATCGCGCCGGGGTGGGCATGACCGGGAACGACATAACTCACTTTGTAGATCATGCTCGCCCCTCCTCACCGCCAGCCAGGGTGATGTTGCGGTGCCGCAGTTTGAAAGCGAGATCGCGGGCCAGGTTGTACATGATCCGGTAGCCGGTGAGGGGGTCACGCTCGCAGTAAGCCAGCAGGGGGCCGCCGTGCAGGATCAGGAGTTCGGCGCTGGCGGAGACACAGGTGATCGTGGCCGAGCGGGGGCCGGAATCCAGCACCGAAATTTCTCCGAAGCCCTGCCCTGCGCCCAGAAGCACCAGCGTCGTGCCGCCGATGTCACCCGTGCAGCTCACCTCTACCTGCCCCGAAAGCGTGATGTACAGCTCATCTCCGGCGTCTTTTTCCCGGACAATCACGTCTCCGCATTGAAACGTGCGTCTTTCCCCCAGCGCGGCTAGCGCTTCTATCTGCTCGTTCGTGAGTCCGGCGAAGAGATCCGCGGTGCGTAATACATCAACGGGTACACTCATTTTTTTCCCTCCCATCTTGACGCTGAGACGAAGTCCTTTAGATGTCGCGGCCAGTAGGGGCGGCTACAAGAGTGCGAGTGTAGTTTCATTATACGCACAATTGCCCGTGTCGGCAAGCTGGACCGCCCTGAAAGGCGCACCCCGCGGCGGGTCACATGATGTGAGCGCTGCCGGGATTGTGTTTGACCAAAACTCCGTTATTGTCTATAATAGAGGCAGCATGGCTCCTGGCTACACTACCGGGAATGCACATAACGTGTGAAGGTGTGCCCAGGTGCCACGTGCGCACGTAAGTGATTCGCTTATTTTCCGAGGAGGCAGTGGCGTGGAAGGGCGAATTCTGATTATCGAAGATAACCCCGTCAATCGCGAGGGGCTGAAAGAACGCTTCGAGGCAGAAGGGCTGCAGGTAGAGGTGGCGGAATCCGGCGCTGAAGGGATCGCTGCCGCGGTGCGGCTGTTGCCGGAGGCGATCATCATCAGCACTTCCCTGCCCGATCTCCCCGGAGCCGAAGTGGCCAGGCGCTTGCGGCAGATTGCCCGCACGCAACACATCTTCCTCATGCTGCTCGCCGATAAAGAAAGTCATGTGGAGCGGCTGATAGGCCTGGAGCAGGGCGCGGATGATTTCGTCACCCTTCCCTTCGACCCCCTGGAAGTGACGCTGCGGGTGCGCAATGCCCTGCGCCGCGCGAGCGCGACCAACATGCTTGACCCCATCACCGGGCTGCCTACCGGCCGCCTGATCCAAAATCAACTGCGGCGGCTCCTCGCCGAGCCTGAGGGGCCGTGGGCCCTGATGCGCCTTAGAGTGACCGGGCTTGACGCCTTCCGTGACGTGTACGGCTTCCAGGCCGGGGGGGATTTCCTTCGCAGCGTGACGTTGATCCTGGCCGAGGCGCTGAGCATGGACGACATCCTCGACGATTTCCTGGGCTACAACGGCAATGACGATTTCGTCATTGTGACCCGCCAAAGCCGCGTGGCGAGCCTGGCCGCCGAGGTGCAGCAGCGTTTTGAGCTGGTGTTGCAGACGCACTACGGCTTCATGGACTTGCAGCAAGGGCAGCTGCTGCTGGATGGGGAACCGACGCCATTGGCAACCTTGCGCATCACCAGCGTGGATGCCAGCGCCGGACCCTTCTACGACATCCGCGCGTTGACGGAGGCGCTGGCGTAGCTTCCCGCAAGGGGCGATGTCTCCGGAAGTCTTGATCTGACGGGAGTGAGATGCAGACATTGAGGGTGCGCCGATGACACCCCTGGTGGCATTCACAGCGGCTTGGGCTTGTGGGATCGTGCTGGCTCAAGCCGCTGTTTTACATCCCGTCTGGCTGTTGCTGGCTTTGCCCGCCGCGTTGGTGGTGCATTTTGGCCTCGCGCACGACCGCCGCGCGACACTGATCGCCTGGGCACTGGCGGGACTGGCGCTCGGCGCGGGGCGCTATTTGCTGGCCCGCCCCGTCTTCAACGCCGGGCACGTGGCCTCCTACAACGGCGCGACGGCGGTCACGCTCACCGGCGTGGTGGTGGGAGAGCCGGATCGCCGCGCGACGTACACTAACCTGACGGTGGAGGCGGAGCGGCTGTTGCTGGCTGATGGACGCGAGCTGCCGGTGCACGGCCAGGTGCTGGTGAAGGGGCCGCCTTTCACGTCGGCGTTCTACGGCGACCGCATTGAGGTGCTCGGCGCGCTGGAAACGCCGCCCGCCTTCGAGGATTTCTCCTACCGGGACTACCTGGCGCGGCAGGGAATCCACACGCTCGTGCGACAGGCCGAGGTGCGCGTGCTCGCCTCGCATCAACGGAGCCGGGTGCGCGAGGCGCTGTACCGCTTCAAGGCGCGCGCGCTGACGACGTTGCTGCGTCTGTTGCCGGAGCCGCAGGCTTCGCTGTTGGCAGGAATCCTCCTGGGCGTTGAATCGGGCATCCCCGCTGAACTGAAGGAGGCCTTTTCCACCACAGGCACCAGCCACATCGTGGCGATCTCGGGGTTCAACCTCACGCTCATCGCCGGGGTGCTTTCGGTAGTGGCGCGGCGCGTCTTTGGGAAAAAGGGCGAGCTGCCGGTCGCGGTGGGCGGCGTGTGGCTCTACACGTTTCTGGTGGGCGCCGCCGCGGCGGTGGTGCGCGCTGCGGTGATGGGCAGTCTGGCGATTCTGGCGCGCCGCGAAGAGCGTCCCATCCACGGGCCGACCTCGCTCGCGCTGGCAGCGCTGCTCATGTCGGCGCACAACCCCTTCGTGCTGTGGGACGTGGGCTTCCAGCTCAGCCTGGCGGCGACGGCGGGATTGCTTTTCTTCACCGAGCCCCTCACGCAGACCTTCCGGCGGCTGCTCTTGCGGTTGATGCCCCCGCAGCGCGCGGAATGGTTCCTCGGTTGGCTCAGCGACGCGCTTATTGTGACCCTTGCCGCGCAGATCACCACGATCCCCATCATCGTGGCCACTTTTCGGCGCTTCTCGGTGGTGACGTTGCTCACCAACCTGCTGATTTTGCCGGCGCAGCCGTTTGTGATGCTCTTCGGAGGCGTGGCGCTGCTCGTGGCGTTGGTGGTGTTCCCCTTGGGACAGGTCGTCGCGTGGTTCGCCTGGGTATTCCTCACGTACACCATCGAGCTGGTTTTCCTCACCGCGCGTATCCCCCTCGCCTCGATTCCCGTGGGACGGATCGGGCTGCCGTTGGTGTGGGGCTACTACCTGGCGTTGGGGATCGGACTGTGGGCGTACACGCAACCTCGCGTCCAGCGTCAGCGGCAGTGGCAGGCGGTGCGCGGTCTGCCCACCTGGCAGCGGGCGGGCGCGTTGGCGACGGTGGCGCTGGTGGGGATCTTCCTCTATTTGCGCCCTGATGGTCAGCTCCATGTCACTTTTCTGGATGTGGGACAGGGCGACGCGGCGCTGATTCAGACGCCCTCCGGGCAGCAGGTGCTCATTGATGGTGGCCCGGATGCCTCACGGTTGCTTTCGCAGTTGGGAAAACGGCTGCCCTTCTGGGAACGAGAGCTCGATCTGGTGGTTTTGACCTCGCCGGACGAGGCGCGCCTCAGCGGGCTGATTGCGGTGCTGGAACGCTATGCCGTGCGGGAGATCGCCATCGGCCCGGAGGTGGGAGAGGGCGATTTCTACGCGCGCTGGGAAGCGCTGCTCGCTGCCCGTCCCGCCGCGCAAGTCCGCGTGTTGACGGCGGGGGAGCAGTGGGAACTGAAAGATGGCGGAAAGCTGCGCGTGTTGTGGCCCTTTCCCGAAGACGCCGCCGGTCCGTTGGTGCTGCGATTGGATTATGGCGAGACGAGCGTGCTCTTTGCCGGCGCGGCGACGACGACGGTGGAGGAAGGATTGGTGCGCAGTTCCCCGGAGCTGTTGTCCGCTGACGTCCTGCACGTGCCCCGTCACGGCGCGGCGACGTCCGCGACGCCGGCATTCCTGCAGGCGGTCGCGCCGGCTGCCGCCGTGATCAGCGTCGGCAGCGACAACACCCGAGGCGCTCCGGCGCCGCAGGTGCTGGCGCGGTTGCTGGATGTGGCCGTCTATCGCACCGATCAGCACGGCGACGTCGAAGTGCTGTCCGACGGCCGCG
>JAAZNO010000284.1 GCA_012798275.1 Chloroflexota bacterium | reverse complement strand
GGGATCGTCCTCACCGTGAGCCATTTGACATGAGCGTAATTCATGTTATTATTGCGGCGTGCTTGCGCCAGAGGTTAACCATTTAGAGAGAAGGGGATAGCGCCATCAGTAAGACAAAGTATCGCATCAATCAGCAGATTCGCGTTCCAGAAGTGCGGGTCATCGGGGCCGACGGTTCCAACCTGGGGGTTTTGGCGATCGAAGAGGCTCTACGGGCCGCACAAGAGGCCCAGTTGGACCTCGTGGAGGTCGCGCCAAACTCCGAGCCGCCCGTGACGCGGATCATGGACTTCGGGAAGTTTATCTATGAGCAATCGAAGAAAGAACGCGAGGCTCGTAAATCCCAGAAGCAGGTGGAAGTGAAAGAAATCCAGCTGCGCCCGAAAACCAACGAGCATCACCTGGGGTTCAAGACCAAAAATGCGCGCAGTTGGCTTGAAGAGGGCAACAAGGTCAAGGTGCGGGTGCGTTTCCGTGGACGGGAGATCACCTATCCTGAGGTGGCTTTAGAGCAGCTGGAGGAAATTGCGAAAGAGCTGATGGATGTGGCTGTTGTGGAGCAGGCTCCGCAGCTTGACGGGCGTACCATGCTCATGGTCCTGGCGCCGAAGAAAAAGTAGGAGGAAAGTCACGTGCCGAAGATTAAGACCCATAAGTCCACCTCCAAGCGCTTCCGGTTGTCGCGTGGAGGCAAGGGCAAGTTGATGCGAACGAAGCAGGGCAAAAGCCATCTTCGACGGAATAAGCCCGCAAACGTGCGTCGTGCGTATGATGAGATGTTCGTGGTTGAGCACAAGGGGACGCTGACCCGCGTCAAGCGGCTGGCGCCCTATCTGCATGAGCAAGAGTAGAGGTGAGGTGTGAGAACTAAGGGAGGCATTGTTACCCGCCGCCGGCATAAGAAGCTGCTGCGGCTCACTAAGGGGTATTACGGCACACGCCGTCGCCTGTTCCGTCGGGCCAATGAGGCCATGTTGAACGCTGGGATGTACGCCTATCGCGATCGCCGCAATCGCAAGCGCGATCTGCGCCGCTTGTGGATCACGCGCATCAACGCGGCGGCGCGTCTGAATGGCGTCTCTTACAGCAAGCTCATGTACGCGCTGCGTGAGGCCAATATTTTACTGGATCGCAAGATGTTGGCTGATCTGGCGGTGAATCATCCCGCGGTTTTCGCGCAGATTGTGGCGACCGCAACCCAAGCCTGAAGCATTTGGCATTGAGCGCAAGGGGCGACGTGATTACGTCGCCCCTTTTGCTGTGAGATGGCTCCGGCGGTTTAGCGCCGTTTGAGGAGCTTGAACAACCCGATCACGATGCCGGCGACGAGGCCGCAGACCAATCCGGCGCGCAGGTCGAAGAAGACCTTGACGTCGCCGCCGATTTCCCCCGCCAGGGCCACGGCGATGCTGCTGTTGTCGGCCTTCAAGTTTTCGGCCAGAGCAACGCCAATGCCGCCCTCTTTGAGGGTGACGTTCTCGGCGAACGCGATGCCGATGCCGCCTTCGCCGACGTCAATGAACCGCGCCTCCGCCCGTCCGATGCCGCCCTCGCGGAGGCTGATTGTCTCAGCCTGCACCTGTTCCAGGTTCCCCGCGGGTGAGGTGGGGGCTACTGTCACTTCCGCTTCCATTTCCATGTTGCCTCCTGCTGTCGGGATGTGCTTGCAGCATCAGTATAGTCTTTTTGGCGAAACGGGCAATGGGGGG
>JAAZNO010000283.1 GCA_012798275.1 Chloroflexota bacterium | reverse complement strand
GACGCCGTCCTCTCCATTCGTCGCCAATTTGGAGCGGGAGCTGCTCCAGGCGGCGCAACGGCGACAGCGGCTTTGGTATTGGCTGGGCGCTGCGGGGGGCGGCGTGCTCTCATTGATTGGAGGGGTGCTCCTCTGGTACTATTTCTGGCGCAAACAGCCCGCGCCGTCATGGCCCCTGTTGCAGCGCCGTTCCAAGCCGCAGGAGCGGCGCGCCGCACGACGGCTGCCGCAGAGGAGCACCGGGGAGCTCTTGTGCTGAAGGGGGGCTTATTTCAAGGATAGTTGCATCTCGATGCGCGTGAAGGACAGCAGGTAACCGGCCTCCTGCATGAGGGGCCAGTAGGGATCCGCTGCTGGCAAGTTCTCGCAAGTGGTGTCGTGGTGGGGATGAGCGGTGTGCAGGGCGTGTAACAAGGCTCTGACCACCGCTTCTTCGTCTCGGGTTTCGACTTGCAGTACCAGACGGCCTAATTGAAAAGGCGTCTGCTGGAAGACGGCCCAACCCCATTCCCCAGATTCCAGATGGACTTCCAATCCCTTCATGTTGCCGGCGTGGCAGAGGGAGGGGAATTCGTCCAGCCAGGAGGGGCAGCTGCGGCGTTGCTGCAGCAGGGAGAGGGCCGCCTCGGAAGGCAGAAGGCGCGCCGAATACGGCGGCGCCGACGGCAAAGCTGCGCGGGGCGGACGGCGGACGACCAGCAGCTCGCGGGTTTCCTCAAAGCCCAGTTTCCGAAAAAGCGTGTGGGCGGGAGTGTTGTTCTTGATCACTTCAAGGATGATCTGCTGCGCCTGCAGGTCTTGGGAGCGCGCGATCAGATATTCCATCAACTCTTGCCCGGTGCCGCGGCGACGTTTGACCGGCAGCACCCCCAGACGGGTGATCCAGGTACGCGGGGGGCGCACTCCCAGGAGGGCGAGTCCCAGGATTTGGTCGTCGGCTAAGGCCACCGCAGAATGTTCCAGCGCAATATCATAATTGTGGATGTACTCGCGCAGGCGGGTGACATTCATCGGCATGGGGACGATATAGTCAATGCGCGTCTGATTGTAGGCGTCTGTCAGGGCCTCCAACGGGAAAGCGCTCGCAGGCTTCATATGGAGCGGCAGCAGCACTTCGGGCAGGGAGGACGTTGAAGGGTATGTTGGGATGGAGGAACTAAGATTCACAAGAGGGTCTCCGCTGTGGCCGTGTTATTCGGCTTTAGAAACCGCTTGATCTCGGCGAGAAAAGCATTCGCATTGAAAGGTTTGGAGATGTATCCATCACAGCCGTAGGCCTCAGCCATGTCGCGCGCCGTTGCCGGAGGCCAGGCCGTGACCGCAATTAAGGGGATGTGGGCTGATGCGGGCATGTCCTTGAGAATGCTGGCCACAGTCTGCCCGTCCATGTCCGGCAGTCCCAGGTCTAACAGGATCAGGTCGGGGTTTTCGGACATGGCCAGCGTCAATCCCGTCTCTGCGTCGGCGGCGTACAGCACCCGACATTCTGGCAGGCGTTTGAAGAGGGTGCCAATCAGTTGCGCATCATAGCGATTGTCTTCGATCAGTAATACAGTTTGCATGATCTTAACTATCTTGTGTCGGTGCGTCTTCTTGCAAGTAGTACTGCACCTTCTCTACCAGCTCATGGGCGTGCACGGGCTTGGCCAGATAGTCATCACAGCCTGCGGCGAGGAACCGCTCTCGATCGCCTACCATGGCTGAAGCGGTGACGGCTACCACGGGGATGTGACGCACACTGGGGTCAACTTTGAGGCGCCCCACGATTTCGAGGCCGTCCATCAGCGGCAGGCTGATGTCGAGGAGCACTAACGCCGGGTGCAGTTCGTACACCATTTGCAGGCCGGTTGGTCCATCTTCTGCTTCTTGAACGGTATAGCCATTCGCGTTGAGAATTTTGCGGACCAATCGGCGGTTGTGGAAGTTGTCTTCGATATGAAGTATCACTGGCTGAGGATTTCCGTTCATAGGTTCATCATTATGCTGCTGCAAGTAGATTTTCCACGTGGGCCAGGAGATGGCTGCGGTCCAAAGTAGTCTTGTTCCAGATGGATTCCACCAGGGTTGCCAGATGGGCATACAAAGCCGGCTCTAGCTCTTTACCGGAGATGATGATGAGGGGTATTTTGTGTGTGCCGGTCCCTTGCAATTGGATGATGACTTCCTCGCCGGTTTCTTCGGGCAGATAGAGGTCAAGCAAGATCAAATCGGGGGGAGTCTCGGCCACGCGCGTCAGAGCATCGGCGGCAGAGTAAGCTTCTAGCACTTCGATCCAGGGGCGTGATTCGAACAGTCGGCGCATGAGCCGGGCTTCCCAGACGTTGTCCTCAACGACGAGAATGCGGGTACGGCGTTGACGACCGAATTCCGGGCGCTGGTCGCCAAACTCTGGCTGTGGGGTTTTGACCGGTGGCTCTGTGACCACATGGCGGAGCTCGGCGGCGTTGTCGTCAAGGAGCTCGGCGACGTGCGCTACCAGGTCCCGGGCGCTGAAGCTGCCCTTTTGCCAGACAGAGTCGCTAAACTTGCGCAAGTATGTCTCTTCGGAATCGTCGAGCGTTCTGGCGGAAATGACCATCACCGGAATGTTGCGCGTGCGTTCGTCGGACTTGAGCTCCGTCAATACCGTCAGGCCGTTCATATCCGGCAGGGTAAGATCGAGCAGCACCAGATCGGGATGCCGCTGACGCACCAGGTCCAGCCCATCTGTACCGGTATAGGCGTCGTAGATACGGTAATTTTTGTAGCTTTGCAGCAGCCGTCGCAGCAGCCGATTGTCGTGAGGATTGTCTTCAATCACTACGACCGTGGTGATCTGTTCGTCCAATTGCGCCAGCGCCGTCCACAATCCTTCCACTGGTGGATGATCGGCATTCGCTGTTGCTTCCAGGCTGAGCAGATAGCGGTCTTCCAGGGTGTGTTTTTCGGCGCTGAAGGTGTGTCCAGAGCAGTTGACGACGACGCATTCTTGCGGGGTGATGATATTTTGTTCGAGTAACCGGAACAACCCGGCGAAAGCGACGCTGGCGGCCGGCTCCATCGAAAAGCCTTCGCTGCGGGCCAGGTGGCGCATGGCGCGAAAGGCCTCACCATCGCTCACGGCGATCATGGTGCCACCATGGCGCAGCAATCCCTGACGCAGAAAGCGATAGGCGAGGCCGGGACGTCCCGTGGCCAGGACGGTGATCAAGCTGTCAGGCTGGACTGGTCTGGCTTCTTCGAGATGATGTTCCCAGGCCTGGACCATGGGAGCACAGCCGCTCGTCTGGACGACCGCGATTTTGGGAACGCGGTCAATTAAACCGGCGGCAAGGAGCTCCTCAAAACCTTTGAGCACGCCGAGTGGCCCGATCCCGCCGGAGACGGCCTGAATGTACCAGTCTGGCGCCTGCCATGCCTGTCCTTCGTGAAGGGCCATTCCCAGCTGTTCGGCGATTTCGTAGGCCAATGTTTTCATGCTGTCTTTGGAGGGGATGGCTTTGGCTCCGCCGTCCAGGAGCACATGGTGACGGGCGGCGAAATCGGCAGCGATGTCTTTGGCCTGGTCGTAGGTGCCGGTGATTTTGACCACTTCGGCGCCGTAGAGGGCCAGTTCGCGCATCTTTTCGACGGGCACGCTGCTGGTCAAGAACACCCAGAGCTTGATGCCGGCCCGCGCGCAATAAGCGGCATAGGCTGCGGCGGCGTTGCCGGTGGAGGCGAGCACCAGCTCCTTGACGCCCTGGGCCCGTAGTGCGGTGACGGCGATGGTTGCCTGGCGATCTTTGAAGGAGCCGGTGGGTTGGCGGCGTTCATCCTTGATCCATAGCTGGGGGTGATGGAGTTTTTCCTCCAGATTCTCGGCGCGGGTGAGCGGCGTCCAGCCTTCGTTCATGCTGACAGGTGGCACGTCTGAGGGAATGGGAAGCAATTCGCGGTACCGCCAGAGCGTCGTGGGGCGTTTGGGGAGATCGGTGCGCCAGGTTTGAGCCAGTGTATCGAGGGCATACCGGGCGTCCAGCCAGGGACTGCCGCAGACGGGACAGTGCCGGGCAAAGAAATCCGCTTCCCACTTTGCACCACATTCCAGGCATTGCACGGCATTAAACAGACTGACCATATGACGCCTCTAGCGGTATTGCCCCCGATTTTTCTTCTACCGAGCCAGCGATTCCCACGACTTCAAAGACCTTGACGGGTTTGAGCATCCCTTTTCCATAGAGAGGGAGAGCCGGGGTGCAGTATGCGAAATCGGCGATTCGCTCACAGGTGGGAACATCAACCAAGATCTGTCCGCCCGTTGCCGTCTCTTGCAGGCGCTTGGCAAGGTTGGGGATGTGCCCGATGACGGTGTAATCCATGAATTGCTGGGTGCCGATATTGCCGACCACGGCTTCTCCCGTCGCAATGCCGATGCCCAGCCCCAGGTTGGCCAGCCGGGCATCGAGCTCTTTGAGTGCGGCAAACTGTTTCTGCATGCCCCAGGCAGTGCGCGCAGCAGCTTCGGGTGCATTATTCAGCGACACGGGCGCGCCGTAAACCGCCATGATGGCGTCCCCCAGATACTTATCCAGGGTGCCGTGATGCTCAAAGACCATCGGCGTCAGGCGATCGAAGACTTTGTTGAGCACTTCGATGACCTGGCTGGCATCACGCTGTTCGGCAAAGTGTGTAAAGCCCCGAATATCGGCGAATAGTACACTGACCGTGCAGGTCCGCCCCCCGAGTTGGAGACTGATGTCGGGGTTACGCAGAATTTCCTGAGCGACGTCCTGAGAGATGTAACGGGTGAGCACCCGTTCTAACAGTGCATTTTTTATCTCCAGCTCGTCATGCAGGTGTTTGATCCGCAGCAAAGAGCGCACTCGGGCCAGCAATTCCACGACGTTGAAGGGTTTGACCAGGAAGTCGTCAGCGCCGGCTTCCAGGCCTCGAACTTTGTCCTCTAATTCTCGCAGCGCCGTCAGCATGAGGATGGGGGTAGCCCGCAGATGTTCATCTTTGCGGATCTCGCGGGCCACCTCATACCCATCCATGCCTGGCATCATCACGTCGAGAATGATCAGATCCGGGGTCTTTTCCTGCGCCTGACAGAGAGCGCTTGGCCCATCAGCGGCCAGCAAGACATCATATCCCTGCCGCTTCAACAGGGATTCCAACAAGTGGCTGTTTTGATCGTTGTCATCAACAACCAGAATCCAGGAGCTACCATTTACATTGGGCATAGGACGGCCTGGAATTAGCTTTTGGGCGCTTCGCTGCTGCTGAACATGGGTAAGGAAACGGTAAAGACACTGCCTTTCTTTTCGACGCTGTGAACGCTGATAGTGCCGCCATGCATTTCCACGAGGTATCGTGTAATCGCCAGTCCCAACCCTGTGCCCTCAGCCCGGCGTTTGGCCGAGCCATCTACCTGCTGGAATTTCTCGAAGATTTTTTCCAGCTGGTCGCTGGCGATACCGATGCCGGTGTCTCTGACACTGATGCAGACATGGTTGTCCTGACGATACGCGCGCACCTGGATGCTACCATGTTCGGTGAATTTCACTGCGTTGCTCAGCAGGTTGTTGAGGATCTGATTCAACCGGATGCGATCACCGGACACGAGCGGCAAGTTGGCCTCGGCCTCAATGCTGAGCTCGACCTGATTCTCTTTGTGGTACTTGCGGAGTAATCCGAGGCCGCTAGAGCGCATCTCGTCCAGGAGTTGCTCCACCTCCACCGGCTCCATCTTGAGGGCCATGCGACCAGATTCGATTTTGGCCAGGTCCAGGATGTCGTTGATCATGGTGAGCAGGTGTTGGCCGTTTTCATAGATTGCCTGAATGTCTTCAAGGGTTTCTGGAGCCATTTCCCCGTCAATGCCCATCAGCATGACTTCGGCATAGCCGATGATGGAGTTGAGTGGGGTGCGCAGTTCATGGCTCATGTTAGCCAGGAACTCACTCTTCATGCGATCTACTTCACGGAGTCGTTCTGCGGCGCGTTGGAGTTCCTCAAAGTAACGTGCATTTTGGAGCGCGGCGGCGAGTTGTCCCGCCAGGGTGCGGAACACGTCGAGGTCGGCTTCGGTGAAGCGGTTAGCGCGGTTGTGTTGCACGTCGAGGACGCCGAGTGTTTTTCCGCTCAGGACCAGCGGCACCGCTATCTCGGAGCGTGTGTCTGGCAGCAGCGGGTTGAGCATGAAATCGGGCGAGGTAGTTGTGTCGGCCACCAACAGCGGCGTTTGCGTGCGTGCGGCGCGCGCTACCAGGCTCTTCTCTGCTTCCAGCTGCAGGCGATGGTCTTGGGCGAGCATGGTCTTGCCCACATCGCCATAGCCGGCGGCCAGCAGCAGCTCATGGGTAGTTTCGTCCAGGGTGTAGAAGTGGACATGGTAGAGATCAAAGCGTTCTTTGATGAGCGTCACAACCTGGCGCAGCAACAGCTGTGGATCAAGGAGGGTGGTGGCCTGAGCGGAAATATCCGCCGCCGTGCGCAGCTGGGTAGTCATCCGCACGCGCTCCTCTTCGGCCCATTTGCGGGCGGTGATGTCACGGATGATGGTGACGAATCCGGTAGGCGCGCCGTTTATATCGCGCAGGAGCGCCGCGCTGGTCTCGGCCTCAAACTCGCTTCCGTCGTGACGGACCATGCGGCATTCGGTGGCTTGACTGGCACCGGCTTCCAACGCTTGCCGGACATTCTCAGCGGCCTTGGACCAGAAGGGGCGAGCAAAGAGCTGCATAGAGCTGCGTCCCAACAGCTCCTCACGACGATGGTAGCCGTAAAGTCGCAGCATCGCCTCGTTCAAATCCTCAATCGTGCCGATCATGTTGGTGACGGTGATCCCTTCAGTCATTGCGTCAAACATGGCGCGGATTTTCTCCGCCGCTTCCCGTTGTGCCTTCTCTGCCTGACGCTGCTGTCCGAAGAGTTGCGCGCCCTGGAAAGCGTTGGCGATTTGACTGGCCAGGGTGCGGTAGACATCCAGGTCTGATTCGGTGAAGTAGTTTGTTCCGCTGGCCTGGACGTCAAGGATCCCTATGAGCTGCTCACCGATTATGGCGGGCACTGCTACCTCAGCCCGTGTATCAGGTAGAAGCAGATTGGGCATGAAGTCTGGATCCTGCGTCACGTCATTTGCCAGGATGATTTGCCGGCTGCGCGCCGCCCGCGCCACGAGGCTCTGTTCCTGATCCAGGTCAATCTTGAAGCCTTGCTGTTGCATGATCTGCCCAACCTGGCCGTAACCGGCGCGCAGGGTCAGCTCGTGTCGGTCCTCATCCATGAGATAGAATTGAACATGGTAGAGGTTGAACCGTTCTTTCAGCAACGGCACCATTTTCTTGAGCAGCTCGTCGGTGTCCAGAATGGAACTGACCTGGGCCGAGATCTCCGCTGCGGTTTTTAACTGGGTGACGAATCGTTCCCGTTCCGCCTCAGCCCACTTGCGTTCGGTGATGTCGCGGACAATGGCCAGGGCCTGATTGGCGCTGACGCGGCTCATGCGAGCTTCGTAATCGTGCAGGGTCTCGCCGGCGGGAGCCTGGTATTCATAAATGACTTCTGTACCGG
>JAAZNO010000282.1 GCA_012798275.1 Chloroflexota bacterium | reverse complement strand
GCACCGAAGCAATGAACGGCGCGACTACATCCACGTGCTGACGTACCTGCTGCGTGATCATGTGCCCTTTTCCCAAGCGCGCCTCCCGATACTCGCTGCGGAATTGCGCACCCGCGAAAAACAGCAACGGCGTCAATAGCAACAAGGGCAACACGACGATGATGAGCACCATCTGCCAACGCAGGCTCAAGCCTTTTCTGTGCATGCTCAATCTCCCCTGAAAATAAGCGAATCAGCGAGTCAGCGGATCTTACATTCGCACGTTCGCATGTCTACGTTCTCACGCTTGCAAAATTCTTTACCAGGTGGGAAACGATGCGGTTCCCAATTGGAAACGCTCCGGTTCCGCACTGGTAACTTTTATTGCGCCCTTGTTTCCCTTCACCCAACTCCGCCAGCAGCTTCCCCGCGACAATGCCAACGGCTCACGGCACCGGGAAAGTGCCGCCAACGCTGGCGGTGACCAACAGCTCAAAAGGCGCCAGCAACCCCCAATGCCGCGCTGCAGCCAGGTTGAGCGTCAGGATGTTGCGCTCAGGACGCTGTGGCAACAGCGCCGCCGGATCCGTCCCACCCACAATCCTGAGCGCCAGCCGGGCCGCGGATTTGCCCTGCTCCTCGCCCGACAGAACCAGGCCGCCCACAGCGCCTTGCGTGACCGTCTCCTGCCACAGGCCAAACACCGGCGCCTCGGAATTCAGGAGCGTCCAGCGCAGGACTTCGTCAGGCAGCACCGGCGCGCCAGCAGCGTCGTGCACGTGATCGTATTTGCCCAAAATCACGAAATCCAGCGTCGCGGCTTCCTGCACGAACGTCTGCCATTCCTCCCAATCATCCGTCTGACGCCAGACGGGTGTGGCCGGGTGCGGCGGATCCTTGAGCAGGGCCTCGAAGATGGCCTCCGTCGCCACGTTATCGGTTGAGGAAACGTCCCCGAGAACCATAAATTTCGCGGGATTTTCGAGCATGCTCACCGCCAGGCGCCCCGTCTGGATCGGGTAGGGCAGCTCCAAAACGCCCGTCACGTTGGGACGGTTCAAGCCGCTGGCGATGACGTTGCCGCTGAAACTGCAAAACACGATCCGCTGATGGGGATCGGGGTAAGCCGAAATCACCTGTCGGGTCGCCTGATTGCCCACCGTGATGAGAATATCAGGGGCAAACGCCTGGCTCTGGGCGATGGCCTCCGCGATCGCCGTCGTGCCCGGCGCGACCAGTGTTCCGACATCGAGGGGCAGCCGATATTCACCCAACACCAGGGTCTCCCCCAGCCGATATTCTCCTTCCCTGACCAGGGTTTCAACCAGGCCAATCCGCACCTGCCCGCCCCAGGTCTCCGATACGTCTCCGCCATAAATGAGAAACAGCCGCAGCGAGGCCGACGGCGCCGGCGTCAAAGCAACGGGAGCAAGCGACGCAGTCGGGGCCGGCGTTCGCGCACAGGCCGAAGCCAGCAACGCCAGCGAGAGGCAAAAGCCCAACACCGCCCACCCTTTCCGCGATTTCCGTAGCGGCCTCATGTCATCCCCCAACCTTGGGATTGGCCCTGCCGGAGCCAGAAGGCGGCAGCAGCTGAATCCGGGCGCGATCCACCTGGAGCGCGCGTCCCAGCTCTTCCACGGCGCTGCGCAAGACGGCATCTATCTGCACCGAGCCGCGCACCCGTCCCACAATCTCACCCCGGGCGCGCTCGCGTTGGGCGCTGAGCCGGGTGTCCTCCAGCAGCCGGGCGTTTTCAAGCGCCAGCCCCAATTGGTCCACCACCGTCGTCGCCAGACGCTGTTGATCCTCAGTCCAGGGGCGCGGCGATTCGAAGGCCAGGGTCCCCAACAAGCGTTGTTGCACGCGCAGCGGCGCCATCAGCCAATAGGCTCCGCCGTATTCGAGCGTCTCCACGCCTGCAGGCGCATAATTTTCCACCAGCTGCTCCAGCTCTTCGGAGAGACCGGGTTG
>JAAZNO010000281.1 GCA_012798275.1 Chloroflexota bacterium | reverse complement strand
TGCCATGAATGAGACTCAACGGATTCGCAACGCCCGGCAGGTAACGTCATCGCCTGTCCGACAAACATTGTAGCACAGGGTCAAAACTTACACAAGGCTCAAATTCTAACCCCAAGATGAAAATTCCGGGCCATTTCCCTCTGTCCATTCGCCAATTGGCTCCGGCCTTAACTGCATCTTAACAACTCCCTGGTATCATCAGCATTGTAGACCATCGAGATGAGGTGCTGTGAAATGAAAAAGGCGCAAATGAATTATTTGGTGGATTGCGTGATTTTGATAGCATTCGTGCTAAGCGCGCTCAGCGGCTTGACCTTCCTGGTGCCGCTGGGGTGGCTGAATCTGGAGGCCGCGACAGGACCGGCCTTTCTGGGCATCAGCCTCAGCATGTGGAACGACCTGCACACCTTCGCCAGCAGCGCCATGATAGCGGGGGTGGCCTTGCATCTGATCCTGCATTGGACCTGGATTTTCACGATGACAAAACGGACGTTGGGAAAGCAACTCCCTGGGAAAGCATAACGTGGAGGTCGAAGATGATTGCGGATAAACCCATGACCCGACGGAAGTTTCTTGTGGTATGCGGCGCGGCGACGGCGGCCCTGCTCAGCGGCTGCCTCAACGACGAGGGCACGCCCTCCGCGGTGAGCGGCGACGCTCAGGCCACGCCCGCGGCCCTGGAGACGCAAAGTGCGGCCACAGCGGTCCCCACAACCGCGCCGACCGCTGCTGCAACCCGCGTCGTCACCCGCTGCCCGCACGGCAGAGTCAACGATCCTTTTCCCGGACATTGCCGGCTCTACGTGGACGGCAACGGCAACAACCTCTGCGACTACTCGGAAGTGAATTGAACTGTAAGGCCGCGGGGTGAGATCTACCCCGCCCGCGGCCCACGATGAACCTTGAGTGACCCCCGCACCGAGCGCTCTCCGGTGCAATCTTCTCCTCGACCCCGGTCGTAGCCCTCCTCATATGGCGAACGACCGGGGCCTTTTTTCACGGCAACCTGCCGATGTAACGGTACGGCGAAAAATGGGCGCGCCCCGCGGCGTTCACCCGCTCGCTCCCCGATTCGGTGACGATGACGACGTCCCCCTCCAGCCAACCGACGACGCGCAGCGAAGGCTCCTCCACAGCGCTCAACAGCGGGGTGACCTCACCGCTCGCCAGCGACACCAGACGGAGATTGTAGCGCTCCGGCCCCGCGCTGGGGTCGCCCTGGGCTTCGGCATAGACGAGCCTGGCGCTGTCGGACGTGAAGCGCAGATCGCCGCACTGCCCGTAGCCCGGCGTCCCCGGAATCACGCGCTCGGCGCCGGTAGCCAGATCACGCAACACCAGGTCTTGCCGTCCGTCCACATAATTCAGATAGGCGAAGGTCAGCCCGTCAGGCGAGAGCGCCGCATCACAGCCGCAGGTAGGCACGTTGAGGGCTCTCACCACGCCGGTCGCGGTGTCGATCGCCAGAGCATACGGCTTCCAGGGGAAGAGAATGTAGCCGCCGATGCCGGCGTACATCTGCGCCGCGTACAACGTCCTTCCATCGGAGCTCCAGGCGAAGGGATCGAGGTAACGTGGGCCCGCGGCGTAGGAATACGTGCGCGTCACCAGCAGGCGCGGGTTCAGCACCAGCCCGTCGGCCAGATAAAGACGGCTGAGCAAGGCCTCCCCCAAATCCTCCGCAATGCTCCAGGCAAGCTGGCTCCCATCCGGGCGGACGGAGAAAGCGGGATACGCGCCGCCCGGAGCAGGCAGGGGCAACGCCACGGGGGTTTCCGACGGCAGGAGCCGCATCACGTGGTTGGTCGTCCAGCTCCAATAGTAGAGGTGCCCTCCGGCTAGCTGCACGCTGAGGGGATCTACCCCCGGCGCCGGAAGGACCAGGGTGTCGCTGGGAGTGCTGCGGCTGACCAGATGGAAAGCCGGCGGCGCAGCTGCCGTGTCCAGGAACACCAGCTCTCCGGCCTCATGGCAGGCCTGCACGGAGACGTCATCCACGAACAGCGCCGTGACGCCATCCTCGCCATCGTTGTAAGCGCCAAAGCGCAGGGTGACGGTCTGTCCAGCGTAGGGGAGCAGGTCGAAGGTGAACGGCTGCCAGTCG
>JAAZNO010000280.1 GCA_012798275.1 Chloroflexota bacterium | reverse complement strand
TTCCTCATCATCACTGATCCGAATGCCGCTTTCCATCAGCGACGTGATGATGTCATCCAGCCGGTCAATGTCTTCTTCTGCTTCGGGAAACACGCGAAGAATGTCCTTGTGCGTCACATGCCCATGTTCATAGGCGAGCGTCATGAGATAGTCCTCGCCGGTCTCTCCCTCGAGCTCGCCTGCCTCCAGCTCGGCATCGCTGGGTTCTATCTCTTCGGTGATGCCGTCCAGCATGGATTCTTCGTTTAGATCCAGATCTTCAACTGCCACGCTCAAATCCCTCATTGGAATACACCTCTAGTGTAGTCCAGAAGTGCAAAAATATCAAATCGGCAGGCCGTTTTCAAGCGGCAAAAAAGCACTGGTAGATGTGCCTGCCAGTGCTCCCTTACGCCTGCTGCGTCATACCGTGTAAACTATAACATAGCTTTTGGCCTTTTGTCAAGAGGGAGTTTTCAAATTCCTTTTTTTACCCTTGACGTTTTGGTTGGCTTATGTAAAATGGATACTTATGGAATTTCAAAGCACTGCACCGTTGATTGTTCAAGGCGATCGCACGGTCCTTCTGGAGGTGAATAATCCCCTCTATGAGGAAGCGCGCGATCATCTGGCGCGTTTTGCCGAGCTGGAGAAGAGCCCGGAGTACATTCACACGTATCGGCTGTCTTCCCTGTCCTTGTGGAATGCTGCCGCGGCGGGCCTTGCCGCTGAGGAGATCATCGAGGGCCTGGAGCGTTACGCCAAGTATCCCCTGCCCGATAACGTCGTGACGGAAATCCGCGAGGCCATCTCGCGCTATGGACGGGTCCGGCTCGTGCCCGATCCCCATGACCCCACGCGCTTGCGGCTCATCTCGGATGATGTGCTGTTGTTGCTGGAGCTGGAGCGCAACCGGCATCTCAAGCCCTATCTGCTGGGCCGCATGGGTCCCCATACGCTGCAGGTGCCGGCGTCACGTCGCGGCCATGTCAAGCAGGCGCTGGTCAAGGCCGGCTATCCCGCCGAAGACCTGGTGGGGTATCTTCCCGGCGCCTCCCTTTCCATGGAGTTGCGCTCTGTCTGTCAATCCGGGGCGCCTTTCCACATTCGGGATTATCAGCGCGACGCCGCCGACGTGTTCTGGGCCGGCGGGTCAGAAGCAGGTGGCTCAGGGGTCATCGTCTTGCCCTGCGGCGCCGGCAAGACCATGGTGGGCATGGCGGTGATGGCGCAGGCGCAGGCGAATACCCTCATCCTCACGCCCAGCACGATCGCCGCGCGGCAGTGGCGCTCCGAGCTGCTGGATAAAACTCAGCTGACGGCTGACGAGATCGGCGAATACACCGGGGATCGCAAAGAAATCCGCCCCGTGACGATCACCACGTATCAGATCCTCACGCATCGCAAGTCGGGCAGCAAGGGCCAGCATCTGCGCCTCGAGGAGGAATTCCCCCATTTCGAGCTTTTTGGTCAGGCGGACTGGGGGCTGATCATTTACGACGAGGTCCATCTCCTGCCCGCGCCGGTGTTTCGCATCACCGCCGAGATCCAGGCGCGCCGCCGTCTGGGCCTCACGGCAACCCTCGTCCGCGAGGATGGCCAGGAAGAGGACGTGTTCTCCCTCATCGGGCCGAAGAAGTATGACGTCCCCTGGCGTGATCTGGAACATCAAGGCTGGATTGCGCCCGCCGTGTGCTGCGAAATCCGCCTGCCCTTGCCGGACGAATTGCGGCTCGCCTACATCATGGCCGAGCGTCGGGAGCAGTACCCCATCGCGGCGCAGAGTCCGCTCAAGCTGCGCATATTGGACGAGTTGCTGCAATATCACCGCGATGACAACGTGTTGATCATCGGCATGTATCTGGAGCAGCTGCAGCAGGTCGCCGAGCGTTACGGCTATCCCCTGATCACCGGCAAAACCTCCAACCGCGAACGGGAATTGCTCTACGAGGATTTTCGCCTGGGGAAGACCAAGCATTTGGTCGTCTCCAAGGTCGCCAATTTCTCGATTGACTTGCCCGACGCAAACGTGGCGATCCAGATTTCGGGCACTTTTGGTTCGCGCCAGGAGGAGGCTCAACGCCTGGGGCGTATTCTGCGGCCCAAGGCGGACGGCAGCCAGGCCTATTTCTACACCCTGGTGAGCAAAGAGACGATCGATCAGGAGTTCAGCGCTAATCGCCAGCGCTTTTTGACCGAGCAGGGTTATCGTTACGTGATCCTCTACGAAGATGAAATCCCCTCTGCACTGCCCGAGCTGGCCCTCAGGCCGTCTGAGGCCGCTGTTTGAGATGCCCGGGATGGCGTTGTGGGCCCCTCCCTCCGTGCCCCTGCCCGATGGTCGCGTTGAATGGTCGGGCGCCGGGTCGCTTTTGCATGTTACGCGCAGGATGGCTACGCCGCTATGAGCCGAACTGAATACGAGAACCGTCTCCGCGAGGCGACGCCGGAATTGGGATATGGGGTGAGCGACCCGCCGGCAACGACCGCGATCGGGGATGTCGCTGAGGCAAAGGAGCTCTTGCTCATGCTCGGGCGTGGCGTGAGCAATGAAGTGTACATCCAGGAGGCCGTCGAAAAAATCGTTGCGGAAGCCTGGCCTGTGGCGCTGTTGCGCGAGCAGATCCAAAAGTTGGGCGTGCGTCCGCAGGGGCGCACCCGGGCGGATCTCGCCCAGCAGCTGATGACGCTCTTCTACGATCGCGGGCGCCTGGAGCTGGTCTTCAATAGCCTGGATGAAGAGACGCGGGCGTTCTATGCAGAATTCCTGCTCAATCTACAATTCAGCGATCAGAATCCCAATCGCAGCAAGGACATCCTGGTCGTGCGGGCGATCGAAACGCCCGTGAATGTGCTCGTTCAGCGGATTGCGGACGCCGGCCTGGTATTTGCCGATGATATGGGCCTGGTGCAAATGCCGCCGATGTTGTATCGTAACCTGCCCCA
This sequence comes from Chloroflexota bacterium, assembly GCA_012798275.1. Classification (GTDB taxonomy): domain Bacteria; phylum Chloroflexota; class Anaerolineae; order B4-G1; family SLSP01; genus JAAZNO01. Next base: position 5,128 of record JAAZNO010000280.1, on the reverse strand, counting down.
CATCAGTGTGCCGGCGGAACCTTTCACCCCCCTTTATCCCCCTACGCGGATCGCGCTCGCCCGCCCGGCGCTTACGGTGACGCAAATTCAACAATTCCTGGGATTGGTGGAAGCGCGTAAATTCAATTTGCGCCCCGTGCGGACCTGGAAAGCGCTCGAGAAGGGGCCGCGAGTTTATCTCAAGGGGTTCCTGCCGACGCCCGAGAGCGCACGGACGCTTGCCAAAGCCAGTACGGCGGACAAAGTGGTGCTGGAGCTGCTGCCGCCGGAACCGTTGCTACTGGCCGACGATCTGGAAACGCTGGGACGGCTGTTGAACCTTTCTCCCGCACTCGTCGAGGTGATGTACCAGCTGCTGCTCGCGTTGGGCGTTTTGCGTCCGGGGACGCCGGTCCGACCGGAGCCAGCGCTCGCGGAGGCGTTCCTTGCCCTGGAGCCCGGGGAACAGCTGGCGGCCATGGCCCGTCGGCTGATGACGATCGGCGCCTGGAGCCCTTCCTGGAATTTTTGGCGCGAGGGGGACGTGCGCCTGCAATGGATGTTCTCCCCGTATTGGGCCATGAACTTCGATGCCCAGCTCTTTTCGCAGACGTTTTCGCATTTGGGCTTCCTGGTATTGCGATATCTGGCGTTGCTGCCGCACGAGCAGTGGTTGGCGGCCGACTCCGTCGCCAATTTGCTGCAGCATTTCCTGCCCGGGAGCGAGCCGATCTCTCGGCAGCTGAAATTTTCCGATACGCGAGGCTCTTGGGAAGGATTCCTGGGGCAGTATCTGGAGGCGCTGTTGACGGGTCCCCTGCACTGGCTGGGCCTCTGTGATGTGGGACGTGACCGCCGGGACGCCTTTGCCGCTTTCCGCCTCCATTACTTGCAGAACGTCGTGTGGGAGCAGGCGCAGGCCATCCCGTTGCCGCCAACCGTGTGGCGCGGCGATCAACCTGACGTGTGGTTCTGGAAACAAGAGCGCCTGTGGCTGCGCCCCCCCGTTCCCGCCGAGGTGATGCAGCTGTTGCAAGCCTGGGCCGAGCCCGTGGGGGCCGAGCAGGACTTCCTGGTGTATCGCCCTGACGTCGAACGCCTTTATGCCGCTTTCGAGGCCGGGGAAACGACCGCGACGCTGCGCGAGCGCTGGATCCAGGCCACTGGTGCGGTCCCGCCGCCGGAACTCGCGCAGTGGTGGGAAAACTGGCAGCAACGCTATGGGCACATTCGCCTGTACCCGCAGCAGGCGGTCCTCGTTGCGGCAGACGCTTTGACCTTGAGAGAAGTGCAGGTCGCGCTGCCCGAATTACGGGAGGGCCTGCTGGGAGTCATCAATTCCAGGACGGCTTTGCTCCGTTCGGAAAAAGTGGACCAACTGCTGCTGCAATTGACGGCGCGCGGCTACATGCCCAAAGAGGTCCGCTCCGCCGATGCGGCCCCGGTGGCCTCGCTGCCGGATACGAAGGCGGAGTGAGTCATGGAAGCGTTGCGTATCACCCTCGATTTGTATGACGCTCCCCTGGTGCGGCAGATAGCGGAGACGCTGGAGTTCAGCGAGGCCGATCTTAAGGCTCCCAAGTCCACACTGATAAAGCGCCTGCTCGTCGAAATCCCCCGCCGGGCGGCTTCCCGCGAATTCATCCAGGCGCTTTCGGAGGCCGACCGGGGGATCCTGGCGCTGGTGTTGGATCGTGGCGGGCAGATTGCTGCCGGTGATTTGGTGGGGACGTTGATAACCACCGGCCTGCTGTCGCCGACAAAGCCGACGGATGAAGAGACAACGATCTCCTCCAGGTTGGAGGCCTTGCTGCGGCCGTTATTGCTGCGCGGGCTGCTGGTCAACCTGACGCCGCCGTTGGACTACCAGACGCGCCGACATTTGCAGCCGGTGTACGAGGTGGGGATTGCACCAGAAGTGGCGTCGGTGCTTCCCCGTGCGCTGCTCGAAGTGCCCCAACCCGATGTGCAACGTTTTACCATCGCCCCCCCCGCGCAGGTCGCCTCTGGCGATCCTGAAATGCTGGTGCGCCAGTTGTTCTTTGTCTGGTCTGGATTGCTCCGCAACCCGGCCCGGCAGCTGAAGAGTGGCTCCATTGCCAGGGCTGATTTGCGCCGGCTGGCGCGGGAGCTCAATATGGATTTGGAGACGCAGGCCGATGTCCTGCACGACATGATCGCTCTCCTGTTATCGGCCAGATTGCTGCGCTTCGAGGGGGGTAACGTTGTCGCGGCGGACGACGAGCGCGTACAACGCTTCTGGCAGCAAGACGCGGGCGCACAGTACCGCGAATTGTTCAATGCGTTCCTTAATGTGGAAAGCTCTCCCGCGATCGAAACTACCATGCTGTATCGCCTTTATGGCTATGGCTATGGGTCATATCAGATCAACTCCTACAAGGCGTTGAATCAACAGCTCATGGCTGCGGTTCGCCCTTTGATTGACGTGCCCTGGTTTTCGTTCGACACCCTCCTGCTATTGCTGAGCCGGGGCAAGCCGGGGAGCTTCGCCCTGCCCGCTAATCTGTTGCACGTGATGGAAGAGCAGCTGCGCCGGAGTATGATCGGGTCCGGAAACAAGTCGCTCGTATCCAAGATGACCAGGGATTTGCAAGACCTGGATGCGACTACCGCTGTGGAGCTGTTGTCCCACTGGCAGTGGCTTGGCGTCGTGGACATGGGCTACCAGGAAGGGCAAAGCGCTCCCTGGGCCATACGGCTCACTCCCCTGGGGCGCGCTATCTTCCGCCAGGAAGCTTTCGCCTTCAACGGCGGCGCAGGACAGGTGATCCTGCAGCCGGATTTCCAGCTCCTGGCGTTAGGACCGGTGCCGCTGGGAACCCTTGAAGGAATCGAGCGCTTCGCCGACCGTGAGACGGTGCAGCCGGCCACGGTCGGGTATCGCCTGACGCGCAGCAGCATCTATCGTGCCCTGCAGAAGGGGACTTCCATCGGCGTGATCTGTGGCTTCCTGCGGCAAGTCACCCAGCAGCCTTTGCCGCAGAACGTCGAGCGCACCCTGGAGGAATGGGGCGCGCAGCACGAGCGGATCATGGTGCGGCGGAATGTGGTGGTTTTGCAGACCGACACGACCGCGCAACTTGACGCCCTGTTGGCAGACGCCGTCCTGCAACCCTGGCTGCAGCGGCTTGACGAGCACACGGCGGTGGCCGATACCCGCTACACGCAGCAGATTCAGGATCGCCTGTGGCACTTGGAGCTCTTGCCGGCCGTCTCCAGGGGACCCGAAGCCGACCTGTCGCACAGCCTCATTTGGGACGAGGGGCGCCTGCTTCCGCGCCTTACCCCGCCGAGCCTGTATGTCACGGGGATCGTGCAGCGCTTCGCGGCCCCCGAAGCGCCTGGCTGGCGGCTGACGGCCGCGAGCGTGCGGGAGGCCATCAACACGGGCTATTCCGTTCCTGACCTCATCGCGCAGATCGAGCGCCTTACCGGCGCGTCCCTGTCGCCGGAATGGCAGCAGCGCCTCAAAGCCTGGGGCAGTCATTACGGCAGCGCCAATCTACTGCAGGCGCACCTGCTGCGGCTGGAGAGCGCCGCCCTCCTCGCCGAAGTGCGGGAGGTCGATCGGCAGCTCAGCCGCTGGCTGCATCCCCTCACCCCCCAGAGCGACGTGGCGATCATTGATGAACGCAATTGGGAAGCCGCGGTCGCCCGCCTCACGGAGCTGGGCGTTCACATTGAAGAGGGCCGCTGGTGGTGAGCGCGGGTCGAGCGCTCGCTGACTTCCGTCCGCTCCCTTTCTTGACGCGCTTCCCCCCTGCACTATAATGCCCCTGTGGAGGTGACATGGCCGGCATTTTCGAGAGTCTACGCAAGACGCGCAACGCCGTCTTTGGACAGATTGCTACCCTGCTGGGCGCAGGTGATATTACTGACGCGACCTGGGAGGAACTGGAAGAGCTCCTGATTCGGGGCGATGTGGGGGTGGAAACTTCCACCGCGTTGGTGCGAAGGTTGCGGAAGCGCGCGTCCGAGGAAGGCATCGTCAAGGCGACGAAGCTGCTGGAGGTATTGGAGCAAGAGGTGCTGGCGTTGTTGCCGCAACCGCAGCCGCTCAACCTGGATTGGCCGCTCGCCGTCATCCTCATTGTCGGCGTCAACGGCTCTGGCAAGACCACGAGCATCGCCAAACTGGGCTATCGCCTCAAAGGAGAGGGCCGCAAGGTGATGCTGGCAGCGGCGGATACTTTCCGCGCCGCGGCGATTGATCAGCTCAAAATTTGGGGCGAGCGCGCCGGAACGCCGGTCGTCGCCGGCCCGGAGGGCGGCGATCCTGGCGCTGTGGTCTACGAGGCCATCCAACAGGCGCGTTCGCAGGGGATGGATACCCTGATTGTGGACACGGCGGGACGCCTGCACACGCAACACAACCTCATGGCGGAACTGGAAAAGCTGCGCCGCATCATCTCTACTCGTGTGGCGTGGGCTCCCCACGAAACCCTTCTCGTCCTCGACGCCACGACCGGTCAGAATGGCATGGCGCAGGCCCAACAATTCACCCAGGCGGTCAAAGTCACCGGCATCATTCTGGCCAAACTCGACGGCAGCGCCAAGGGGGGGATGGCGCTTTCCATCGGCAACGAGCTGGGATTGCCGATCCGTTTTGTGGGCACTGGCGAGAAAATGGGGGATTTCGCCCCCTTCGATCCGCGGGCCTTTGCTGAAGGATTGTTGCATTCCGCATAAAGAGCGCGCCGGCGTGAGCGGTGAGTCGTGATCGAAGGTCGCGACGACTCTCTTCTCACGGATCACTGCTCTCTATTTTCCTGATTCTGACGTTTTCTGGGGTTGCGGCATAGGCGTGGGAGAATCCGCTCGTTTCAGGGCGCTTTTCGCAGGCAATTGCCTGCAGGAACGCCAAATTTCGCCGCAAAGTGGGGCAGATCAGGCACTGACCCCAGAATCCGTCAGAACTAGCTATTTTCGAAGAAGAGCTGGCGCACATCATCCAAGGATGAAAATGTGCGGTAACTGTTCAGCCCGGCGCCAGGTAGCCAGACGGCGATGGATGAACCTTTGTGGCCTGTAGCTTTTGCCCCACCCCTGCCCCCTCCCCAACGGCGCATGCGCCGTTGGGGAGGGGAGAAAAAATAAGGGGGCTTTGCAGGCGGGCGTAGCCCGCCTG
>JAAZNO010000279.1 GCA_012798275.1 Chloroflexota bacterium | reverse complement strand
GGCTATCTGCGCGAGAAAGAGCAAATCCTCATCGCCAACCCCGATCAAGTCGTGTTTGTCCTGGCGTGTGCGCAACCTGACCCCCATCTGCGGATGCTGGATCGGCTGCTGGTGGGCGCCGAGCGACAGAACATCCCCGCGCTGATCTGCGCCAACAAGGTGGACCTGGTTTCTGAGGCGAACGCACGGCAGCGCTTCGCCATCTACGAGCGGATCGGCTACCCGGTGCTCTACACCAGCGCCAGCACCGGCAGCGGCATCGAAGCCTTACGCGCCAGCCTCAAAGACCAACTCAGCGCGCTGGTCGGTCCCTCGGGAGTGGGCAAGACCAGCCTGCTCAACGCGCTCCAGCCGGGGTTAGGGCGCCGGGTCAAAGCGGTGAGCGAAGCGACCGGCAAAGGCCGTCACACCACGACAGTGACTGAAATGATCCCCTTGGAGATCGGCGGCTGGGTTGCCGATACTCCCGGCATCCGCGCGCTGGCGTTGTTCGACCTGGAGCCGGAGGAAATTGATGCGTACTTTCCTGACATCGCGCCCTACGTGCCGCGCTGCGCATTTTCGGATTGCAGTCATCACCTGGAGCCTGGCTGCGCGGTGCTGGCAGCGCTCACGGCCGGCGCGATTGACCGGCATCGCTACGAGAGCTACGTGAGATTGCATGAGGAACATCGCAAGCTCGCTGACATGTACTGGTGGGGCATTGATGAAGACTAACATTCAGGCTGCACCGCAGAAGTCACATCAAAGCATTTTACGAGTTGAAAAACACCCATGAGACCTCATCCAAAGGAGACAAGAAATGTCCAAACACTTGCGTCTAGGGATCGCCATCCTGGCAATAGGGTTGGCGTTGACGACGCCGACTGCCACGCTCGCGTACCAGAATGGCCCGGAGCTTCCACCGCCGCCCGAGTGGCCCGTCATCGGTCCCATTTTGCGCTGGCTAGGGATAGTTGAGGAGACTCCCGCAGAAATGCCGGCGTTCGATCCCACCTATGTCGAACATCGCCTCACGACACTCCAGGACGCGCAGTCGCTATGGGAAAGCCTGGAACCTGAGACGCGCGTCCGCGTCATCGTCGGCCAGGAAGACGCCAACGCAGCCTTGCAGACAGCAGTGCAAAACGTGCAGGGACTCGACGACGTCACGCTCACCTTTGAGAGCGGCGCCGTCACCCTCGCGGCGACGGTCAAGCGCTCGGTGCTGGAACGCCAGGGCGTTCAGCTGCCGTTCTTCATCACCGGCCAGGAAATCAAGGGAGAGCTTCAAATTGCCCTGGGCGCGGCGGAATGTCGCCCGACCCTCACGGTGCAGAAAGTGCGTCTCGGGAAAATTGGGCTGCCGCTGCGAAGCCTGGCCGAGGAAGCCTTCAAAGAGCAAATGCAACAAGAGTGGATGTCCCAGGTGTGCATCGAGCGCGTTTTCATGCTGCCCGGCGAATTCGCGGTCGAAGGTTATCGGCGCTAAAGGAGGCACGATGCCCGTCCAAACCATTCTCTTCGATCTTGACGGCACTTTCCTGGAATTCGACATGGTTCAGGAGTTATTCCCCCACTATTTGCGCGCGCTGACCGAGTGGATGTCGCCTTACGTGCCGCCGGAGCGCTTCGTTTCGGCACTGCACGCGGGCACCGAGGCCATCACCCACAATGACGGACGGCAGACCAACGCCGAAGCCTTCGCCGCCGCCTTCTTCGCCCGGGTGGAGCAACCACGGGAGCTGCTCGAACCGGCGTTCGAGGCTTTCTACCGCGAGGCCTTCCCCGCCCTGCAACATCTCGCTCGCCCCCGCCCGGCGGCGCGACGCATCGTGGAACGGGCCTTCGCCCTGGGATACGAGGTGGTCATCGCCACCAACCCGTATTTCCCCGCCAGCGCCACGCTCGAACGGTTGCGCTGGGCTGCCATCGCGGACTTCCCCTATCGTCACATCACCACCTACGAAAACAGCCGCGCCGTGAAACCCGCCCCCCGCTATTACTACGACATCTTGGAGACCCTGGGCCGCGAACCGGCGGAAGCGCTCATGGTCGGCGACGAGGCAATGGACATGGCAGCCGGAGCGCTGGGATGCCTCACTTACCTGGTCGAGAGCCCGGCGACCTCCGCAGAGGCCTTCAACCCGCCGCCAACATTCCAGGGTGACCTGGAGGCGTTGGAAGAAGTGTTGGTGCAATTGCGCGCTCAATAGGGTGTGTCTGAAACGTTCCCTTTCCCCGCGGTGGGGAAAGGGAAAACAGCAACGAAAGGCCGGCCATGAACCATTATCCACGGGTCTACCTCAAACCTGGACGCGAGGCCTCCATCCAACGGCGACATCCCTGGGTGTTTTCC
>JAAZNO010000278.1 GCA_012798275.1 Chloroflexota bacterium | reverse complement strand
CTGGGAAACCGCCCAGGAGCTCGACAATCTCGGCTTCAACCTCTATCGCAGCACGACGCCGGCCGGGCCCTGGACGCAGGTCAACGCGGAGTTCATCCCCGCGCAGAACCCCGGCGCGACCTTCGGCGCGGTCTACGAGGTGCTCGACCCCGACGTGGAGCCTGGGACGACCCTCTACTATCGCCTGGAGGACGTGGACATCCACGGCGCGAGCACCTTCCACGGGCCGATTTCCATCACGCCGGGGCAGCCTTCAGCGGCGACCGTGACCGGCTTCACCGCGCACAACGCCTCCCGCCTGAGCCTGGGGCTCCTGCTGACGGCGGCTCTCACCCTGGTGATCAAACGTCGGCGCTAACCCGCCCTCTTTCTCAGCCCCTGCCGGTTGGAGGCTCGTTTCCAACCGGCAGGGCGTTATGAGACCGCTCCCCCACCACAAGGCTATCCCATACAAAAACGCTGCCGATGGGGTCTTCCATCGGCAGCGTCAGAATTTTCGCGGCGGCTACAACGGCGTCTTCTCGTACACGAAAACATCCGGCTCGCCGCTCTGCCACATCTCAAAGCCCAGCTGCGTGATCAGCGGCAGCGCGACGACGGGCTGCGTGCCGGCATATGGCAACATCATCTCCACGCTGCGGGCCGATTGAGCGAGCGCCAGCGCGTGACGGAGCAACACCTCCACGGCCTCCGGTTCGCCATCCACGAAATCAATGGTAAATTCCTGGCGATGCCGCAGGAGATGTCCTGCGCAGAGCACGCCAATGACCTGCGAGCCCCGCAGCACCCCCAGAATCCAGCGCATGCGCGCGAAGACCGCTTCAGGAGCAATCGTAAAGGGCAAAAAACGCCAGCCATGGGGGAAGAATCCCCCCGAAGCGCGCATGAAGGCCGAATTGCCGATGAAATCCAACGCCGTGCCCGTGTCCAGCGGCTTGACCTCCGGCGAGAATCGCGCCTGAGCGCGCGCCAGCGAGGTCGGGCCGGCTTCGGCATACGTGAAACTCGCCGCACGCCGAAAGCCGCATGACCCGGCGAGGTGAATGATCGCGTCGTTTCCCAAATAGGTGCAGAGCGCCACCCGGTCTGCACTTTGCAACCGACAGACTTCCAGAAGATGATGCGTCAAAGTACGGGCGATGCCGGCGCCGCGCCAGGCCGGGTCCACGCGCAGGCCCTCGAGCCACAGGTAACCGGGCCAGAGCTGCACCCAGCGTCCAAACCCCACCACAGTCCTGCCTGAGACAGCGACAATCACCCCGCCGCGAGGGTCCGCCAGCCACTCGTCAATCACCGCGCCGATGTAATCCTCGCCGTCCCACACCTTCGCAGAAATAGAGATGATCTGCGGCACGTCTGTTTGTATCGCCTGTCGCAGCACTAAGTCCATGCTTTTGCGCTCCTGTTTGCCGAAGATGCACCCTTGATCAAAAATCAAACCGACTTTCAACCATCTATAGTATCCCTCGAATCAAAAAACTTGCAAGTTCTGGGCAAAAAAAAGCGCCCGGCGGGAAGCCCCGTCAGGCGCAAGAGGCTGAAGCAAGGCTTCACCGGCCACGTTTGCGCGGGATGATAATCCAGAGGATCAGATACGGCACCAGCGCCGGGAGGCCGCCCGGTAGCGCCAGGATCAAGAAAGCCAACCGGAACCAGAAGACGTTGATGCCGGTAAATTCCGCCAATCCCCCACAAACGCCAGCCACAATCCCATTTTGTCGTCGCAACCGATGTTCACCCGACATGTTTTGTACCTCCCCGTGTGAATCTACGTAGTTATACGCACCGAGGGGCCAAGAGTTTCACGATTCTGGTCGTCGGTTGCGGGTCGCCGCCCGCTGACCTGTCTCGCGCTCCACAATCTCACGGAAGACGCGCTGCAGCTGGCGCGTGAGCGGTCCCGGCTTGCCATCGCCCACCCGCCACTCGCCTACCTGCACGACGGGCATTACCTCGGTTGTCGTCCCCAAAATCAGCAGCTCCTGAGCGTTGGGGAGGTCCTTCTCGAAAATGGGGAATTCCCTCACGGGGAGGCTCAACTCGCGGCAGGCCTGGAGGATGACCTCGCGGGTCACGCCGCCGAGAATGTTGTTCGTCACCGGCGCCGTGACGAGCGCCCCATCGAAAATCCCGCAGATGGAAGTATGCGAGCCTTCCATGACCACGCCGTTGCGGACGAGAATGGCTTCCCACGCGCCCTGTTCATAGGCCTGCTGGCTGGCGAGGATGTTGGGCAACAGCATCAGCGCTTTGATGTCACAACGCAGCCAGCGGATGTCGGGGACCAGGATGACTTTGACGCCGGTCTCCCACTCGCGCAGCGGCGGCTGGAGGGCCGCCGCCGTGACGTAAACCGTCGGCGTCGGCGGCGGGTCGGGGAACCCATACGAGCGCGGCGCTATCCCGCGGGTGATCTGGAGATAAAGCCGCGCATCGGCGTCCAGGAGGGCGTTGCGCGCCAGCAACTCCTCGCACACCGCCTGCAGCTCGCCCAGGTCTGGCACGGGGAGACGCAATTCGGTCAGGCTACGGCGCAGGCGGGCAAAATGCATGGCGGGACGAAACATCACCCCGTAATAGGCACGGATGACCTCATAGACGCCATCGGCGAAGAGAAAGCCGCGATCATCTGGCGAAATGCAAACGGCTTCTTTGGGCATGAACTGGCCATTGAAATATACAATCATACGTGATCTCCTCAGAAAATAGAGAGCAGTGAGTCGTGAGCCGTCGCAGCCTTCGATCACGATTCACAGCTCACAACTCACACAGTAACTGTTCAGCCACTGACTAAAAAAACACAAGATTCCCTGGCGACTGCTGAAGATTGAGAATCAATTCTTGCCCCTATCCCCTGGCCCTTCCCCCAGCGCGCGCTGGAG
>JAAZNO010000277.1 GCA_012798275.1 Chloroflexota bacterium | reverse complement strand
TGGCGGCCCGGCAGAGCTGCTGGTGACGGCCCCGGATCGGGAAACCCTGGTGCAGGCGATCCTGGGCGCACGCGCGTTGGAGCTGCCGGTGTGGGTCTTTGGCGGGCTGACGAATTGTCTGATCTGCGACGCGGGCTTGCCTGGCGTGGTCGTGCTCAATCACGCGCGGGGGTACCGATTTGAGGAGCACTTTCGCCTCCATGCCGAAGCCGGCGCATTGGTAGCGCCGCTGGCGCGAGCCGCGCTGCAGCGCGGCCTGGGAGGGCTGACGTGGGCCGTGGGGTTGCCCGGCACCGTGGGGGGCATGGTGGTGAACAACGCCGGCGCTTTTGGCGGCGAGACCTCCAGGACCCTGCTTTCGGCGGAGCTGCTCAGCCCCGCCGGGGAGATCGTCCAGGTCGAGCCGGCGTGGTTGGAGTTCACGTATCGGCATAGCCGGCTCAAGGGTTCCCAGGAGGGGTGGATGGTACTGTCCGCGGTGTTCCAATTGCGGCCCGCCGAGGCGGCGCAGCTGCAGGCGAAAGCGGACGAGTACACGGCGCGGCGGCTGCGGGCGCAGCCGCCGGGGCGCACCCTGGGCTCGACGTTCAAGAATCCGCCGGGGGATTACGCAGGTCGGTTGATCGAGGCCGCCGGGTTGAAGGGACGGCGCGTGGGCGGGGTGGTCATCTCGCCGCAACACGCCAATTTCTTCGTCAACGAGGGCGATGGGACGGCGGCCGACTATCTCGCGTTGATCTGTCTGGCGCAGACGGAAGTGGAACGGCAGTTCGGCGTCCATTTGGAGCCGGAGATTGAATTTTTCGGAATGGAGTGTCACTGTGGGGGATAGATTGAAGGTGGCGGTGCTGTTTGGCGGGCGCTCTGGCGAGCACGAGGTGAGTCTGGCCTCGGCGCGATCGGTGCTGGGGGCGCTCGATCCCGCCAAATACGACATCATCCAGGTGGGCATTACCCGCCAGGGAGCATGGATCGTGGGGGAGGACGTGCTGGGGGCCCTGCAGGCCGAAATATTTGAGGGCGTTCGCCCGGTGGCGTTGTTGCCCGACACGCTGCGGCGGGGCCTGTGGGAAATCGAGCCCCTGGACGGGGCGGCCCGGTTGCGCCTGTTTTCGCGCGTGGATGTGGTTTTCCCGGTATTGCACGGCACGTTCGGCGAGGATGGCGCCCTCCAGGGCCTGCTGGAGCTGGCGGACGTGCCCTATGTGGGCTGCGGCGTCCTGGCCTCGGCGGTAGCCATGGATAAGCTCCTTTTCAAGGACGTCTGCAAGGCGCATGGATTGCCCATCGCCGCCTACGTGGGACTCAGCCGTCGTCGGTGGGAGCGTGAGCCGCAGGCGGTGTTGGAGGAAGTCGAAAGCACTTTGCCTTACCCGGTTTTTACCAAGCCGGCGAATCTGGGTTCCTCGGTGGGGATCACCAAATGCCGGAGCCGCTCGGATTTGTTGGAAGGCCTGCAGGAGGCCGCCTGTTACGACCGGCGCATTCTGGTTGAGCAGGCGGTGCCGGCGGCGCGCGAGATTGAGGTGAGCGTGCTGGGCAACGAGGCGCCCTCGGCGTCGGTGCCGGGTGAGATCATCCCCAGCCGCGAGTTCTACGATTACGCGGCGAAGTATCTGGACGAGGGTGAGCACGCCTCGCAGCTGCTCATTCCGGCGCCCCTCAGCGCCGGGCTGAGCGAGCAGGTGCGGGAGCTGGCCATTCGCGCGTATCGCGCCATTGATGGGGCCGGCATGGTGCGGGCGGATTTTCTGCTCGATAACGC
>JAAZNO010000276.1 GCA_012798275.1 Chloroflexota bacterium | reverse complement strand
GACGGTGATGGGCATGTCGGTCTCGGTGTCCATCGTGCCTGGCGCGGGGATGACCTGGGCTACCTCCAGCGTGCCCGCCGTGGCGAAGCGGAAGACCAGCGGCTCGCGCAGGGGCGTGCCCGTCGCAGAGGTGGCTTCCTGCGTGAGGATCACGTCGTAAGCCGCGTCGCGCGCCAGCGCTTTGCCGGGTTTGAAGACGGCGGTGCGCTCGTCGCGCCAGGTCAGCTCGCCGGTCACCGGTGCAGGCTCTGTGGCGGCCGTCTGCACGGTGAGAGCGCGGCGGACGCTGTCGGGGGCCATGGGCTGATCGAAGACCAATTCGATGCTGGCGTCGGGGGCGAGGCTTTCGCCGCGCTGGGGCGTGCGCCAGAGCACGGACGGGGCGAGTTCTTTTTCGGAGACGGGCGTGTAAGGCACGACGGGCTTGGGGGGCAAAGGGGTAGCGGTGGCCTTGGGCGGCGTCGTGGGGAGCGGCGTCGGCGTCGGCGTCGGCGAGGGCGCGCCGGTACACGCGGCCAGCGTCGCCAGCAGGACGACGATGCAGAACAAGCGATTCCAGCGTGTTGTCTTCTTCATAATAGAGCCTCCATGCAGAGATCGGTAAACGGCGCGCGGCGAATAGAAACCGGGACCTGTCTCACGCCGCGCCCTGTAGTTAGGACGTCCTCACGGCAGTGAGAGTTCCAGAAGGGAGGGGACTTACTCAAGATTTTCTAATTGAACAACTTTTTGTGCACCTGGTTGCGCTGGATGTGAAGCGATCAACTATAGGGTCATTTTTCTTTGCGACGCCGGGCGCGCTGACTCACGCCTTCACGCCCAACACCTGTTGGGCCCATTGGATGGCTTGGGCCAGCGTCGCCATTTGGCCGCGCGTCCACGCCGCGGTGAATTCGGCCGGCGCCAATCGGGCGCGCGCTTCCTCCAACGCTGGCGTCCTGCCGCTCACGAAGATCGCCGTGAGGGGCGGCAGAGCCAGCCGCTGATGCAGGGCCTCCGTCGCCGCCCAGAGTTGCACTGCCGTGCGCCAGGCCTGCTGCGCGGCGGCCACCATCGCCGCGCGCCCCAGGCAGGCGACGATGCCCAACGTGTTTTCCACTTCAAGGTGCAGTTGTAAGCTCTCGGCCAGCATCGCCCGCGCCTGAGCCGGCTGACCCTGGGCCAGCTTCACGGAGGTGAGCTTGCAAAGCGTCCAGGCAGTCAGCCAGTGGCTTTGCATGATGGCCGCCTCTCGCAGGGCTTCTTCGAAAAAGAGGGCCGCGAGGTCATAATGCCCCTGATTCCAGACGATGTCGCCGAGATGATCCAGCACATGCGACATCCCCCAGTGATGGCCCAGCTCGCGGAAAAGCGCCAGGCTGCTTTCTGCATACTGCCGGGCGCGCTCAAAATCCTGCTGTTCCAGCGCCAGCCGCCCTAGCTGATCCAGGGTCCAGGCGATTTCTTCGCGGTCCTGGAGTGTATTGAAGAGCTCCAGGCTGGATTCAAAAAGCTGCGCCGCTTCCGCGTAGCGCTGTTGGGCGCGGGCTATTTCGCCCAAACCGATCTGGCACAGTGCGCTCCATCGTGGCTCTTCCAGCTGCTGCGCCAGCGTCAGCCCCGTCTTGAAATAGGCGGTAGCGGCCGGCAGGTCGCTTTGATTTTCGGCCAGCCAGCCAATGCCCCAAAGCGCCTTCAGGCGGTGCCCGGCCTCCACGTCGGCGCCGGCGTCCAACGCGCGCATGAGCCAGTAGCGTCCTTCGGTCAGCACGCCTTGCACCTGCCAGAAGCGCCAGACGGCGCCTCCCAGACGAAGGGCCAGCGTCGCCTCGTTATGCTCCAGCATCCAGCGCAAGGCCGTCTGGAGATTGCCGTGTTCACGGCGCAGCCACTCGGCCCACTTTAGATGTGCGGTCGTCCCCAGGACGGTTTCGGCCCTTTCGGCTTGAACGAGGTAGTACTCCGCGTGGCGGCGACCCACCGCTTCCGCCTCTCCTGCCTGACGCAGTTGTTCCAGCGCATATTCTCGCAGGGTGTTGAGCATGTAAAATCGCCCTTCCGCCCCGGCGTTGGCAAACTGGATCAAGCTTTTGTCGGCCAGTTCTTCAAGTCCCTGCTGGATTCCCTCGTCCTCACAGATTGTCTGCGCGGCCTGAAGATCCCAGCTGTGATCGAAGACCGCCAGATGCCGGAACAGGCGCTGGTGGCGGGGAGTGAGCAGCCGATAGCTCCATTCGATCACGTTCCACAGGCTCTGATGCCGGGCCGGGCGATCCTCATGGGGATGGCGCAAGGCGATCAGATGGGTCTCCAGCTGTTCGAGCAGCTGGTTGGGGGAACAAGCCTTGAGGCGCGCTGCCGCGAGCTCGATGGCGAGGGGCAGGCCATCGAGGTGCTGGCAGATTTGCATGACGGCCGCGGCGTTTTCTGTCGTGAGGGCAAAGTCCTGTCGCGCAGCGCGTGCGCGTTCGACGAAAAGCTGTATGGCCGGTGAAGCGTTCAAAGCTTCAGGCGTCGCGCCTGTGCGTGGGACTGGGAGCGGTTCCACGGTGAAACAATATTCGCCGTAAATGTTCAGTCGTTCCCGGCTGGTGCCGAGGATTTTCAGCCCCGGCGCTGCGTGCAAGAGAGCGCTTGCAACCGCTCCCACGCCGGCGAGATGCTCGAGATTGTCGAGGATCAACAGCAGCTGCTTGGACTGCAAATAAGTCTTGAGCGCCTCCAACGGCGGTTCAGCGCCAGCAGGCTGCACATTGAGCACGCGGATGAGCGTCGCGCTCAACAATGCCGGGTCGGAGAGCGTGTCCAGAGGGACAAAGCAGGCGCCATGGGCGAACTGCGCCTGCACGAGGGTCGCGACCTCGATGGCCAGGCGGGTCTTTCCCACGCCCCCGGGCCCGATGAGGGTGATGCAGCGCACGGCCGGCCGCTCCACGAGCGCGAGCACCGCACTCAATGTTTCTTCCGCTCCGATCAGCGCTGTTACCGGAGCGGGAACGCTCCCGCAGTGGATTTTGGCCTCCACGACTTTCGCCGGCGTCGCGGATCGGGCGTTCAAATGCAGCAGCAGCGTCGCACACAGGCTGTTCAGGTAGTTGGCATAAGTCCGACGGCTGATGCACAACCGCTCGCAATAGAACTGAACCGAGGCGCCGGGATGGCTCAGGACGCACGTGAGGAGTTCCTGTTCGTGCGGCGGCAAAAAACTGGTTTTGAGGTATTCATGGACCGCGTGTACGCCGCCCTGCTGCTCGATCCATGAGTGCCACGGCTCTTGCTCGATCAGGGTAAGGGGATACCGTGGCAGTCGCAACAGAGCTTTGAGGTGTTTGTCATCCCAAATTCTAGTGTCCACCCGCATCACCTTCGAAAAATATCCTGGGAACTGACGCCAGACTCCGAATTTAAGCGTTGAGAGCACAGCGTGCGCCCAAAACGTTCGGCCGTTGGCTCTCTATTATAGCCGGTTTATGCCAAAAAGGCCAATGCGCCGTTGCACGATATTTGCACTAACTCTGCACTATGTCTGCGCGCATTCAGATGCACTTTGGTATAAAATGAAAATGTTCACTAAACTTTCGAATGAAGTGGTGAACGACTCGCGCTGAATTTTTCCCTGCAGAGATGACAGGAGTGCCCTGTGTCGGTAACGTTGCGTGAAGTTGCAGAATCAGCCGGCGTTTCGATTGGAACCGCTTCCCAAGCCCTCAATAACCGCCCCGGCGTCGCGCAAGAGACGCGGTTGCGCGTCCTGGAAGCTGCGACCGCGTTGGGGTATCCGGTCAAGACGCTGGGTCTGCCGCAAGAAACTCCCATTGCCGTCGTGGGGCTGCTGCTGAAACACGATGCGGACGACCGCGAGCCGGTCAATCACTTCTATGCCTACGTGCAATCGGGAGTTGAGGCTGAGTGCCGCGAGCGGGGCCTGCATCTGATGTATTCCAACATCGAAGTGGATGCGCAGAATCGCCCCGTCCAATGGCCGATTATGCTGAGCGAAGCTCGCATTGATGGCCTGTTGCTGTGTGGCACGTTTATCGAAACGGCTCTCGACGCCATGCGCCGTCAGCGCAGTATTCCCATCGTCATGCTTGATGCCTACACGACCGGTGCTCAGGTCTGCGATCGGGTGCTGACGGACAATTTCTCCGGCGCTCTGGCCGCCACCCGCTATTTGATTGGGAATGGGCATCGGTGCATCGGCCTGATTGGCAGCACGGCAGAAGCCTATCCGAGCATCCGCGAGCGTCGCGAGGGCTACCTCGAGGCGTTGCGCCGGGCGGGCATCCCCGACTCGTTCATCGAAGATTCGCCGATCGGTCGCGCCCCGGGCTATGAGGCGACCCTGCGGCTGCTGCAGCGCGCTCCCGTCATCACCGCGATCTTCGCCTGCAATGACGACACGGCGTTGGGGGTGCTCAAAGCGGCGCGGGATTTGGGTCGGCGCGTGCCTGAGGATCTTTCGGTGATGGGGTTTGATGACCTGGTCCTGATTCATGACGTCAGCCCGGCCCTGACTACGATGCACGTGGATAAGGTATTGATGGGACGCCTGGGGGTCCGTCAATTGCTGGAACGGGCGCGCAATCCCGCGATGCCGGCGGTGACCATCATGCTTCAGACGGAGCTGGTGGTGCGTGAATCTGTGGCGCGACTGAAACCCCAGGTGGAGGCGCTTTAAGCAGATCGGCTGTCATGTCTGGAGTGTTCCGTACGCTGAAAGGAGGTTGCCATCGTATTAATTTGGTGCTATGCTTGTGTAACTAAGGTTCCAGCTGTAAATTCTATCTCACAGGCTCAAAAGGAAGGAGATATTTGACATGAAACGCTATGCCGTTGCTTTCAACATCCTGATGGTTCTCGCCATGTTGCTTGGCGCCTGCAGTACGCCGACGCCAGAGGTGATTCGCGAGACCGTCGAGGTGGTGAAAACCGTTGAGGTTACCAAAGAGGTCGTCGTGACCAAGGAGGTCTTCGTGACCCCCGAATCAGATCCCAATGCACTGCCCCGCAAGGAGACCCTCTACTTCAACGGCCAACAATGGGGTCCGGTGGTGGGCTGGAATCCGTATTCCAGCAGCATGAACAACGCGATGGCGCTCGCCGCAGGCGATAACGCGCGCGTTACCATGTTCGAGACGCCGTATCTGTACAACATGCTCGATGGTAAGCAGTACCCGCTCCTGGCGGATGGTCCCTGGTCGTGGAACGCCGATATGACGGAGATCACCTTCAAGATCAAGCCGGCGGCCAAGTGGAGCGATGGCACCCCTGTGACGGCGGAGGACGTGGCCTACACCTGGGCGACCCATCTCAAGTACAACACCCCGACCGGCGCCGGCAACAAGGATTACATCGAGGACATCGTGGCCCTGGATGACCGCACCGTGGTGATCAAGGCCAAGCTGGCGGAAGATGGAAAGGCCGTCAATCCTCTGGCGGTGGGCGCTTTCGTGAGCAGCAACTACGTCATGCAGAAGGCCTGGACCCAGAAGCTGGAAGAGCGCTCCGGTTATGACGCTACCAAGTTGATGGCGGATCCCGCCGAGGATGTCGTGTACTCCGGCCCCTATCACAAGTATTTCGCCGATGACACGAAGGTAGTTCTCGTGCGTGACGATAACTACTGGGGGCAGGATCCCTCCATGTGGGGCAAGCTGCCCGCGCCGAAGTATCTGGCGCATGTGATCTTCAAGGACAACGCGGCCGGTTCTGTGGCTTTGGCCAAGGGCGAGGTGGACGTCAGTCAGCAGTTCAACTCCAACGTCAACCTGCTGTGGGAGAGCTACGGTCTGCCTATCTCCACTTACCTGCCTGAGCCTCCCTACGGCATCGGCGCCAGCCTTCCCACCGCCTTCTACAACTTGAATTCCTACGGGCTGGATCAGGTGGCCGTGCGCAAGGCCATTGCCATCGCGGTGGATTACGACACCATCATCGCCAACGCGATGACCAATCAGTCGGCGACCTTCCAGCAGGTGCCGCGCTCGCTCATGAACCCGACCCCCGGTGAGCAGGCGATGTACGATCACGAGGCCGTCAAGGACCTGCAATGGGCCGGCAACGACATCGAGGGCGCGAACAACCTGCTCGACGAGGCCGGCATCGTGGACACCGATGGCGACGGCTGGCGTGAGTACAACGGCAAGAAGCTCAGCTACGTGGCCACTTGCCCGAACGGTTGGTCTGACTGGCAGGCCGCGATCGAGGTGGTGGCGGCTGCCGGCAAGAAGATTGGCATTGACATCACTACCAACTATCCTGAGTGGTCTGTGTATCAGACCGTCGTCACCAAGTCGGATGCACCGCTGCCCGAAGGGTACGACATCTTCATGATGTGGAGCGCCGGCGCTGGCCCGACCATGCCGTGGGGTCGCATCCGTGGGTTGCTCAGCTCTGAATGGATTGGTCAGGCGAGCAACTGGAGTGGCAACTGGGGTCAGTACAGCAATCCCCGGGTGGATGAGCTGATCAAGGCCATTCCGCGTGAGACCGATCCCGCCAAGCTGAAGGAAATGTACACCGAACTGGTGAAGATTTACCTGACCGATGTGCCTTCCTTCACGCTCATGTACCGGCCGCAGTCGTTCCACACCGTGAACGAGACGGTCTGGACGAACTTCCCGCATCAGGATGACGGCTCCGATCCGCCCATCCCGCCGCTTGACTGCACGGACGGCTGGAGCATCGCCTGCCTTTACAACATCACGCTCGTCAATCCGTAGCCGCTATTTGACTGAGTAAGCCAGGGGTTTTGTGCGCGGCGCTGTTTGTGCACAAAACCCCTCCCTTTTAACAACTCTTTGCTGCTTTTGAAGGAGACGCCATGTGCTGGCGCACCCTATCCAAGGATGAAAATGTGCGGTCATTGTTCAGCCTGGCATCAGGTAGTTCGACGGCGATGGATGAACCTTTGTGATCTG
>JAAZNO010000036.1 GCA_012798275.1 Chloroflexota bacterium | reverse complement strand
ATGCCGGTCACCGCCTCCTGAATCGCCGCATTGACCTCTGCCAGCACGCGGAACCCCCGGCGGGTGACCTTGCGCGCCAGCCGCCGCAGGCTCAGCGCCGCCACCATCACGATCGGCATGAAGGCCACAATCAACAGGGTGAGGGACCACGAGATGGCGAGCAGGTAGATCAACAGGAGCAACACCTGCAACACCTGTCCCAGCAGCTCGGTGACCAGCTGCACCACCTGCGCAAACTCCTCCGTGTCCGAAGTGATGCGACTGATGATGCGCCCGGAGTGGAATTCATCAAAGAACGACAGGTCGTGATTGATGGCCGCCTCGAAGGCCGTACAGCGCAGTTTGGCGACGATTTCGCTGATGATGCGCGCCGTCAACCAACGGCGCAGCCAGCTCGTCAGCCAGACCCCCACGCCATAGGCCAGCATGAAGATCACCAGCAGCAGGAAGACGTCCCGGCGTGTGCGATCCACGATCAGGGCATCCAACCCGCGCGAAAGCAGGATGGGCTGGAGGATGCCGAGCAGCGAAGTGCCCACCACGATCAACGCGATCACCACCACCCGGCCGCGATAGGGGGAGAAATAAGCGATGATCCGCTGCGCCAGCTCCTTGTCCGAATACTGCCGGTCGTAAGCTTCAGGGTTGAGTCCACCAAAAAAGCCCACAGTAACCTCACTTACTCGTAACGCGCAAAAATGTTGCGATAAGCTTCTGAAGTCGCCATCAGGTCCTCATGCGCGCCAATCGCTGCGATGCGCCCCTGGCGCATGACAATGATCAGATCGGCCCAGCGGATCTGGGAGAGGCGATGGGTGATCAGGAAAGTCGTGCGGTCGGCAGCGGCCCGCTCGATGGCGCGCTGAATGCGATCTTCGGTAGCGCTGTCAATGGCGCTGGTCGCGTCATCCAGCACCAGGATGGCGGGAGCGGTGAGGAACGCGCGCGCGAGGGCGATGCGCTGCCGCTGTCCGCCAGAGAGCGTCGTCCCGCGCTCGCCGACGATGGTGTCGTAGCCGTCCTTGAATTCCAGGATGAAATCGTGCGCCTGCGCTGCCTGGGCGGCGGCGATGATCTGCTCGCGGGTCGCGGCCGGATTGCCAAAGGCGATGTTCTCCGCGATGGAACGCGAGAAGAGGAACACGTCCTGCTCGATGATGGAAATCTGCCGCCGCAGCGCCTCCAGGTTCCAGTCACGCACGTCCACGCCGTCCACGAGCACCCGGCCGCGGTCCACATCGTAGATGCGGTTGAGGAGCTTGGCGATGGTGGACTTGCCCGAGCCCGTCTGTCCGACGATGGCCACCGTCTGCCCCGGTTCGACATGGAAGGTAAGTCCTTCCAACGTCGGCGCGCCATTGGCGTCTGCAGAGTCCGGCACCTCCCCCTTGCAGCCGCCTTTCCCCCGATAGCAAAAGCTCACGTCTTCAAAGGTGACCTCACCCCGCATCGGCTCCGCGTAGCCCGCCACGTTTCGGTCGAGCTCCGTCGGCGCGTTGATAATCTCCAGCAGGCGCCGGGCGCTGGCCAGCCCCGACGCCACGCGCGTGTAGGCGAACTGCCCTGAGCGGGTCGGGAAGCCAAACAGCATCAGCAAACCATTGAAAGCGATCACCCCTTCGAGCTGCAACTCGCCGGCGCGGAAGAGAACCAGGCTGTGATACAGGCCCGCCGCCTGCAGCAATCCCAGCAGCAGCAGGGGGATGAATTGCGATTCCAGCCGCGCCTGCTCCAGGAAGGACTTCCGCCAGCGCTCCACGGCCTGCGCAAAACGCGCGATTTCATGGCGCTCCTGTGAGGCGCCCTTCACCGTCTCGACGCCCTCGATGGCCTCGGCGAGGGTCGTGTTCACGCGCCCAAAGGCCTGCCGTACCGCGACCGCCACAGGGTTGAGCCGTCGCAGATAGGCGGCGATGAGGAAACCGTAAATCAGCAGATAGAACAGGGGGATGATGATCAGCTGCGGATGATAGCGCGGCGCCACTAACACCGGCATGAGGAGGAAATTCGCCGAGCCGATGACCATGTTGAAGCCGGGGTTGAACATGAGGTTGATCTCACGCACGTCGTTGGTCGCCCGCGCCATGAGGTCGCCCGTGAAATAGGAATCGTGAAAGGACATGCTCTTGCCGATCAGGCTCGTGT
>JAAZNO010000275.1 GCA_012798275.1 Chloroflexota bacterium | reverse complement strand
TGATGCTCCAGCAAAGGCAGAAAGTCGTCATGCGTGAGGTAGAGAATCCGCACGGGCGTGTAGGCTTCCGCCGAGGCATCATGGAAGTCGCCGACGAAGAGGCCGGCGACGCCAAAGGAGTCCCCCGGCTGTTTGAACCCCAGGTCCAGCCGCGAGCCATCAGGGCCAAACGCCGTCAATTGAATCCGCCCGCGCAGCACATAGTACAGGCGGTCGGCCGGCTCCCCCTGCTCGAAAAGCGAGTCGCCAGGCGCGTACTCGGCCTCCTGGACTTTTTCCGCCACGAGATAAAGCAGCCGCTCATCCCGGGCGTCGCGGTCCGGCCGCAAGTTCTGAAACAGCGGTATTTGACGCAGATGGGTGACGATCTCTTTGAGCTCCATATGCTTAGATTATACCACAAGCCATTTCCTTTTTTTCACTTTTGTGCTACATTAATGCCAGACAAAGCGCATCCTTTGCAAGGAGCACCATCCATGCCCAATGTACGCTTGCTAGTTCTAATCATTTATGTCGTCGCCACATACCTGATACAACGCCACATGCTGCATCATCCCCCAGAGCCCAGCCGGACTTTTGTGGGCTACCTCACACGCTGCATGCGGATTGTGCTGACGCTGGGCGTGCCCCTGATCGGTCCTTTGATCGCGTACATCTGGGTGGATTTCTTCCCTCAACCGCTCGTCATCGTCGTGCTGCTGGCGCTTGTCTTGCCGCTAGCGCTGGTCTATCTGCCCTGGCTGAGGCTGATGCAAGTGCCCAGATGGACGCTGTTCGCGATCCCCGTCCTCCTTCTCACCATGATCACGATCGGCGGCATCCTGGGGTGGATCTTTCTCTTCAACGATGGGCGTGGCATCACCTGGGCGCTGCTGCCGCTGCTCTACTTCATCCTCATCCCCCCGCTCTTCATGCTGGGAATTCTGTACCACTGGGCGCCGGAGCTCCTCCCGCTCAGCCCCGAAGAACGGCGCAAATCTCACCGTAAGGCGGCGCAGCTGCTCACCGGCTTCCTTTCCACCTTTCCTCGCCCCGTCGTGGTAGTGGAGCACGGCGAGCTGCAGACCCGCATCCCCGGCAATCCGTTCACCGGCACCGGCCCCGGCCTGCTGGTGACCGAGCCCCACAATGCCGTGGTCCTCTACCAGAGCACTGTCGCCAAAAAAGTGGTCGGCCCCGGGGTGATCTTCACCGAGCGGGCCGAGATCCCCAAGGCAGTGATAGACCTGCAGGATCAATTCCGGGTGACCTCCGGCATCGAGGCGCAGACCCGCGACAATATCCGCGTGCGCGTCCCCTGCTCCTCGATCTTCCGCATCAGAGGAAGCACCAAACCCACCCGGCCAGGGGAACCGTGGACCTACGACGCCGAGGCGGCCCTGCAAGCCTATCTCGCCGCAGAAGTGGATCCGGCGAAGCAACCCTCGAAGCTGGAAGCGCATCGTGCCATCAACTGGGCTGATATGCCGCTGAACGAGGCCGCCTACCGCGTGCGACACGTCGTCAAGCGCTATCCGCTGGACCAGTTGTACGCCGTCACCGAACCTTTGCCCGGTAATGAACTCCCCCGCGTCCACATCGCCCGAGAGGTGCGGGAACACGTGACCGCCCAAATGGCCGCCATCGGCATCACCGTCACCGGCGGCGGCGTGGGCAACCGCATCACGCCGCTGGATCCCGCCGTGGTGACGCAACGCCTGGAGAGCTGGAAAGCCAGCACCCTGCTGAAGATCGAGAAACATCGGGGCGAGGCGGAAGCGGATAAAATCACCGAACAGAGCCGCGTGCGCAGCCAGGCGCTCATCGAACTCACCGATAACCTGCAACAACAGCTGTCGGCACTGAGGGGAGCATCTCCTGAGGCCGCCAGAAGACTGATCGCCCTGCGGTTGCTCCAAACGCTGGATGACATCGCTCACCAGCCAGAAGTCCGGGAGCACCTTTCCGGCACGGCGTCTGAGACACTCAGGGTCCTGCAACATCGGGCCAGCCAGAGTTAAGGAGGTTCCCATGTCCGAACGCCGAACGGATCGTGAACAACGCCTCGCCGGGTTTCTTCTGCCCATGCTGCTGCTCACCCTCGGCTTTGTCCTGCTGCTCATCGGCACGGTGCCGGAAGCCATCAACGAAATTATGAACGCACGCGGGCTGTGGCCGTTGCCGCGGGCCATCCTTACCAGCCTGCCCGTGGCCTTCGTCGCCACCTTGATTGTGGCGAAGCGTGCCGCGTTGACGATTCTCGCACAATTCCTCCAGGCGATGTATCACCTGGAGCCAGACGAGGCCTCGAAGTTGCTGGGGCGCATCATTTTCGGCGTCCCCATCGAGCCGCCCCTCGAGCCGCTCCTGCGCGTGCAGGAAGGGCGCCCTGACCCCGAAGGGCCTGAAATCCTCCACGATGTGGGAGGCCCCGGCTATCTGACCGTCGGGCACGACAACGCCGTCATCCTGGCGCGAGGCGGATTGTTCACCCGCGTGGAAGGGGCGCGCCAGGTGCGCCTGGAGGCTTTCGAGAAGATCTGGGACACCGTGGACCTGCGCCCGCAGCGCCGGGAGTTGCGGGTCACTGCCAACACGCGCGATGGCATCCCCGTGACCTGCCGGGCCGAAGTGCGGTTCCGCGCGCTGCGGGGCGACGCCGAGCCGATCCCGCAGCTCACGGCCCCCCCGCTGGACTTTACCGACGCCGACCGCGCCATCGCCCTGCGGCTGGGCACCGACAAAGTCGTCCTCGCCCCCGGCGGTGAACGCGCCGTCACCGATTGGATGATCTTTCTGACCAATGGCACCTTCGACGGCGAGGTCCGCAACCGCATTGAGCGTTACCGCCTCGACGAGCTCTTCGATCCCAACCGCAACGGCCCGGCGCTCCTCACCCTCATCGAGGAAGAGCTGACCGAGGCCATGCGCCAAATCGGCAAGGGCCGCGGCATCCAAATTGACCAGGTGCACCTCCTCAGCCTCACCCCCGATGAGGAACTGATCCCGGAGCAATGGATGGCGTTGTGGCGAAGCCAGTGGGAACGCACGGCGGCCAAAGATGAGGCCGCAGCCCGCGCAGCGCACGAAAGCGAAATCGAAAAAGCCAAAGCCCGCGCGCGCGCCGAGATGATCGCCGCCATGGTTCAACCCCTCGCAGATCTCACCGACGCAGACCTGGACACCCTGCTCATGGGGGTGCAGCTGGAATTCCTGGAGGTGATGCGCGGCATGGCTCAGATGGACCCGCTCGTGCAGAGCGTGATGTTCCAGCAGGTGGAAAACCTCGAGCGCCTCATTCGGGAGCTCCTGCAGCTGCCGGGCGCTTCAAGTCCAGGAGGCGCTCTCCCGCCAGCAGGAAGCGCTCCCCCCCCGACCGGGAACACACCTTAAAGATGCGCCGCATTTCTGTGCCGCCGTCGTTGTTGCCGCTGCAGCTGGCGGAATTCGAGGAGCTGTCCCCGGCGCTGCGCAAGCAGCTCGTCACCGCCGCGCCCTTCAATCCGCGCACGCTGGCTTTCGACGAGGCGCTCACCGCCGCCGAAAACGCCCTCACGGTGGTACGCCATCAGCGCGACCGCTACAGCGAGGCGCTGCTCGCCCTGTACAGCGCGGACTTGCTCTGGCGCTGCGAGCGCTGGCTCGAGGCGTTGGAAATGGCCGCTGCCGCCGCCGGCTGGTTCAAGCTGCAGAGCAGCCCCATCGCCCGCTACAACGAAGCGGTGGCCGTCTACTTCAACGGGCTGCTGCACTTCGCCCTCCACGCCGACGCACGCGCCATGCCGCTCTTCATAGAAGCGCAGTCCCAATTGGAAAAGAGCCGCCAGTACTGGGCGGCGCACACCGGGCGCGCATACTTCGAGGTCTGCGAACAGGTGAACCAGTGGATTTCCGCGCTCAGCTCCCTGCGCACCCAGACGCCTCCCGGCAGTCAAGCACTCATCATCCCGGTGTATCCGTCCCGCCATCGCACCCCCGAAGCTCCCCTCGAAGCGCTGGCAATTTCCCTGGAAGCGCTGCGCATCCGCCCCAACATCCTGCCCCCTTCCTTCCGGCCCCAGGACAATTGGGCGCCCCTGGAAATAGAAAGCCTTCCGGTGTTGGACGTGAGCCCGGGGAGGTACTACTTCGGCGTGCGGCTGGATGAGGCAGGGACCTTCACCGACGACAGTCTGGCGGGGGATGTGGTGCTCGTCGAAGCGCTATCACCGCTGGCGCTCACCGAGGAACCGCCGTTGACCGGCGGCACGCAACCGTTCATCCGCCAGCGCGACGGCAAGGTCATGTTGCGGGATCCGCAACACAGCGGGGAGGGTCTCGTGGGCATTCCCCGGCTGCTGTTGCGCCAGGGATGGCGCGGTTAGAAACCGGTCCGCTCGCCGCCGACGGCCTGCCGATAGGCCGCAGCGGTGTCCCCGGCAGTGCGTTCCCACGAAAAACGGGCCGCCTGGCGGAGCGCCCGCTGCCGCAAAACCCCGTGGAAGGCGTCATCGCGCCATAACCGCGTCAACGCCGCCGCTGCGCCGGCCACATCGTCCGGCGCGACCAACACCCCCGCATCGCCGATGACCTCAGGCAGACTCGCGGCATGGCTGCCGACGACGGGGACGCCACAAGCCAGCGCTTCCAGCGGCGGGAGGCCAAAACCCTCGTAGCGGGAGAGGAAGACGAACGCTCGCGCGCCACAATAGAGCGCGGGTTTGAGCGCTTCGGGGAAAAAGCCGGTGAAATGCACGGCCGTCTCTGGCAGGCCGGCTTCCCGCAACAGCCGTCGCGGATCGGGCGCGAAGTCGCTGTCTCGCGCCGGCAGCCGCCCCGCGATGACCAGCCGCGCCTCGGGAACCCCCTCGCGCATCCGCGCCCAGGCCCCCAAAACCGTCTGGAGGTTCTTGCGCACATCGAAGCCGCCCAGGTATAGCAGATAGCCCGGCGCGAGTCCCAGCGCCGCCAGCGGCGCGAGCGCTGCATCGGGGCGATACTCCGCTGCGGCGGCAAGCCAGATTGCCCGGACGCGCTCCTTCGCGATGCGCAAATGCCGCACGATGTCGCCCCGCGCCGCCTCCGAATCCGTCAAAATCAGCGCCGCCCGCCGCGCCGTCGCGCTGACGAGGGCGGTGTACAGCCGCACCCACGCTCCGCCGCGATAGGCAGGCAGCAACAGCGGGATCAAATCGTGGACAGTGACCACGAGAGGGACCGCCGCGCGCCACGGCGA
>JAAZNO010000274.1 GCA_012798275.1 Chloroflexota bacterium | reverse complement strand
TACGTGTCCGAGAGGATGAAAAGCCCCGGCGCGCTGGTCTTGACGCCGAACTCGGCGCGGTTGGGGCCATAGGCCCGCACCTCCAGCGTGAATTCGCCGTCCCCTTGCAGCACGGGTCCTTGCTCGACGATCGCCGTGTGCTGGGGGTCGAATGTGGGATCGAGCGTCGCCAGCATCGCGGCGCCCGTGTCTGTCACATTTTGCGTGGCGTACACCATCCAGACGCGATTGAGCGCGCGGGTGTTCAGGTGAATGTCCACCCAGGGATTGTCGGTGTAGACGGGCCAGATTCCCGGACCGCCTGGCTGCGCACCCTTAGGGACGATGATGTATTTGGCCCCGAAGAGCTGATAGGCCGGCGCGCCCTTATCCGGGATGCTCCAGTAGAATTGCAATGCGCTTTGCAGATCCATGGGATTGCCGGTGCTCTGGGGCACGTCGAAGCCGTCGGCCTGCAATCCCGCCGGCGACCACAACCCGCGCGCCGCGGCGTCAATGTCCACCCGGAACCAGCCCGCATCGCTGCGCAGGAACGCGAGGGCGTCGGCGTAGGGTTCGGGCGCGGCGGCGCGCGCTTCGGTCTCGACGAGGGCTCCCAGCGCGACCAGCTCCGCGGTTAGCAGCAGCAGTAGCCCGGCGCGACCCAGCGTTGGCCGCCAGCTGCCCAGCAACAGCCAGAGCGCGCTGCCGGCGCACAGCACCGCGGCGAAACGCAAGCCGGTGAGCGCCTGTGCTCGCGGCGCGCCCGCGGGGACCGCCTCGAGCCATCCCGGTGCGCCGAGCCAGAGACCCGCGCCGAGCAAGCCGCAGACGACGGCGCCGTATCGCAGGGCGCGGCGATGGGACCTGTCGAGGGCCTGCATCCCCAGCGCGGCGGCGAGGGCCAGCGCCAGCGAGAGGACGAAGACGGCGCGCACCGTGCGCCACGATTCGGAGAAGAGGGGCAGGTGCGCCAGATGGGGGTAGAGCGGACCGTCGTAGCCGCGCGCGTAGGCGTAGGCCAGACCGCCCAGCAGCAGCGTGAACCAGGTGCGGCGCTGTTTGAAGCCGGTCACCAGCCCCAGCCCGACCAGCAGCAGCCCCGTCAGCCCCATGTAGCCCGTTTCCATGCGGGCCCAGCCCAGCCACGAACCCCGCATGCCCCGTCCGTGATACAGCGGCGTGACGAAATCAATCAGCCCACTGAGCATCAACTGCGCGCCGCTGCGAGCTGCTTCGGGCGTCTGACCGCGTACCGTGTAGGGCAAGCGCTCCAGGCCGGGCAACAGCATCGGCATCACCAGCAGCGCGGCGAGGAGGCCGGCCAGGAGCAACCGTCCGCCGCGTTTCATGGCGACGCGCAAGTCGCGCGCGGGCAGCTGCCAGAGGGCGTAGATCCCCACCGCCAACGCGCTGTACAGCGACGCCTGGCCGTGCCCGGAGAGGAGGATGAGCGCCAGCGTCCCCGCGGCCAGCGGGAGCGCGCGTTTGCGCCGTGCGGCCCCTTCGACTGCCCAGAAGGCCCAGGGCAGCCAGGCCATCGCATCGTTGAACTGCGGATGTCCCAGGTGGATAATGAAGGAATCGCACAGCATGTAGGCGATGGCGCCCGTCAGCGCGGCGCTGCGGCGGAGGCGCCATAACCGGCTGCGTCGCAGGTAGAGATACAGGCCGGCGCCCGCCCACCAGAGCGGAAACATGGCGCGCAACAGCACCAGCCATTCAGGAATCGGCGAGAACAGGAACAGCGGCCAGTTGAGCGGGTTGAGCAGGCCGTATTGCGCTTCGGCGATGATGGGATCGCCGGCCATCATGCGCGTGCTCCACAGCGGGAAGATCCCGCGCCGCAGCCATTCGGCGACGTAGGTCCACACGGGGTAGAGCTGCCCCCACAAATCGCCGCCCCCCTGCGGAAAGGTGTATCCCGCAATCCACACGGGCCAGAAGAATAGCAGCACGACGCCCGCGAGGGCCAGCAGGGGGGCAAGTTCTGTGGACATCAGCCGCTGTTTCATCTCGCCTCGATCTCACGGCGGCGTACAGGGCGGCAGGACAAAACTGCCGTCCGCCAGCAGCTGCCCGTCTGCCGCGGTCGCCTGCCAGCGCGTCCCGCTTTCCGGATCCCAAATGCCCAGCGTCACCGTTCCCGTCAGGACGGCGGTCTCGATCCCCCGTGTCTCCTGCACGACTTCCCCCGGCTCCCATTGGGCGAGCGGATACAGTCCCCCCAGCGGATCCCCGTCGGCCTGGGTCAGGAGCGTCCCTTGGGCGTCCCACCAGTGCGTGAAAACCGTGGGCGCGCCCGGCATCTTGGAGAGGGTCTGCCATTCGATTTCGACCGTGATTTCTGCCGGCGGCGTCTGGCGGCAAGTGGCCTGGCGCAACATGAGCCGGTCGCCTGCCGGGCTGATGAAGGTCCCGGCGACGTGAGCCGGCGGCGTTTGCTCCGGGATGACCCGGCCCAGGAACGCGAGGCTCAACGTGTCGGGCTGATAGCGCACTTGCACGATCTGGGTTGCGGCGCGCAAGCTCGCGCCATCTACTGCAGCGTCTGCCAGCTCCAGGAGATAGGGTGTCGGCGGCAGAATGGCGCCCATGGCCCGCGCTGTCGCCTGGAGCGTTTCCCCGCTGTGGACGGCGAGCCACAATTCCCCATCGGTGGGGGGCGGCAGCGGGATGGCACCTTCATGTCCCAGCGGATAGCGTCGCCCGGCGAAGGTGATGCGGCCAGGTAGGTTGATGAACAGCGTGCCGGAATGCGTTTCTGCCTGGCTCGCTGTGGACCACAGCAGCTCGCCG
>JAAZNO010000273.1 GCA_012798275.1 Chloroflexota bacterium | reverse complement strand
TGCAATGTGTCGGCGCGACGACGCTCGACGAATACCGCCAATACATCGAGCGCGACGGGGCGCTCGAACGTCGCTTCGCCCCGGTCTTCGTCGAGGAACCCTCGGTCGAGGACACCATCGAGATGCTGCGCGGCCTCGCCAGGCGCTACGAGGCGCATCACCGGGTGACCATCAGCGACAGCGCCCTGGTGGCGGCAGCGCAGCTTTCCCATCGCTACGTGACCGATCGCCATCTGCCGGACAAGGCGATTGATGTGATGGACGAGGCGGCTGCGCGTTTGCGGGTGCGCCTCTACACGCTGCCGCCCGATCTCAAGCGCCTGGAGGACGAGTTGCGGCGTCTCCGCGCGGAAGAGGAAGCGGCGGGCGCGGCGCGCGATTACGAACGGGCTGCAGAGATCAAGGTGCAACGGCTGCGGTTGGAACAAGCCTTTGAAAAGCAGCGCGGCGAATGGCTGGACACCCATCACCTCGATGAGACCGTGGAGGCCGCCGACATCGCGGCCGTCGTCTCCGCGTGGACGGGGATCCCTGTCTCCCAGGTCATGGAAAGCGAGGCGCAGAAGTTGCTGCGCATGGAAGAGGCCTTGGGGGAGCGCATCGTCGGGCAACAGGAAGCGCTCCATGCCATCGCGGATGCGATTCGTCGCGCCCGCGCCGGGCTGAAGGACCCGCGTCGCCCCATTGGCACTTTCCTGTTCCTGGGCGCGTCGGGCGTCGGGAAGACGGAGACGGCCAAGGCGCTGGCGGCTTTCCTCTTTGATGATGAGGACGCGCTGCTGCGGGTGGACATGAGCGAATACCGGGAGGCGCACACCGTCTCGCGGCTGTTTGGCGCGCCGCCGGGCTACGTGGGCTACGAGCAGGGCGGACAGCTCACCGAAGCGGTGCGGCGACGTCCCTATCAGGTCGTGCTCTTCGACGAGATCGAAAAGGCGCACGCCGACGTGTGGAACACTTTGTTGCAGATTCTCGATGAGGGGCGGCTGACTGACGGGCAGGGCCATGTGGTGGACTTCCGTCACACGCTCATCATCATGACCTCCAACGTGGGGACGGAAATGCTGCGGCGCGGCGGGGCGTTGGGATTTGTCCATGCCGGTGCGGCGGAAGAGGACAACGCGCGTCAGCGGGTGCTGGCCGCCTTGCGGCAGACCTTCCGCCCGGAATTCCTCAACCGGGTGGACGAGATCATCGTCTTTGGGCCGCTCACCCTGGAGGACATGGAGCGGATTGTCCATTTGCAGATGCAGGAAGTCGCGGCGCGGTTGCAGGAATATGGCTTGCGCGTGCGGCTCCTGCCGGCTGCCGCGCGGTGGCTGGCGCAGCAGGGCTATGATCCGCAATACGGCGCGCGTCCCCTGCGCCGGGCGATTCAGCGCTATGTTGAAAGCCCGCTGAGCCTCCGCATTCTGAGCGGCGATTTGGGCCCCGATACCCTGGTGGACATTGACCTGGAGGGAGAGGAGCTGGTTTTCCGTCCTCAGGCCGCCGCGGTGACGATGGAGGCTCCTGTTGAGAAGATGACATAATACCGCAATGTTTTCCCGGGGGCCTCAAAAGTGATATTCTGCACCGGCAACAAGGCCTTTTCCCTCTGGTCATGTTGCCAAACTTGCGGTATGATGTATAACTAAAGCAGGCGCCTATCAGGGAGTCTGCAAGTGGTGTTACACTTCTATCCAAGGGGTGCACTTTTAAGGAGGTGGTGCAATCGCATAGGCGCAGAGATACATGAAGGGGTCCCATTTGGTTGTGAAGTTTCCAATCCTGTCGTTTGAAATCTGGAATCTGAAACTTTGAAATTCTGAAGGAGGAGTCCTATGTTGAAAAAATTTTGGGCTGTGTTGAGCCTGATGTTGATTGCCAGCATGGTGTTGGCCGCGTGTGGTGCTACGCCTACGGCTACGCCCACGCAAGAAGCGACGCAGCAGCCGACCCAGGAGCCCACGCCGACCCTCAAGGTGGGCATGGTCACTGACATGGGCGGCATTGACGATAAGTCCTTCAACGCGACGGCGTGGAAGGGCGTCGAGATGGCGATTGCGGACCTGGGGATTGACGGGTCGTACCTCGAGTCGCAGCAGCAGACGGATTACGCGACGAACATCACGCAGTACATCAACCAG
>JAAZNO010000272.1 GCA_012798275.1 Chloroflexota bacterium | reverse complement strand
GCGCGCGGTGTAACGCTTCATCGTAGCTGCCCGCATCGGGCGTGGGGAATTTGAGGAGGCTCTGGGCGCAGACGGCGCGCAATCCCGCCTGCGCCGCGGCGTCGGCGACTGCTTCCTCGAAGTAGTACATGTCCATGAACGTCGTGGTGCCCGAGCGGATCATTTCCGCGGCGGCGAGCTGCGTTCCCAACCAGGAGAAATGCGGATCCACGAAATCCCGTTCCACCGGCATCATGTATCCCATGAGCCACACGTCCAGCCGGAGGTCGTCCGCCAGCCCGCGCAGCAAGGTCATAGGGGCGTGTCCGTGCGCATTGACGAGGCCGGGCATGATCACCGCGTTGCCGAGGGCCTCGACTGCCGGCGCCGCGTATTGGGCCAGGACGTCTTCCGGCGCGCCCACCGCCACAATGCTATCCCCTCTCACTGCGACAGCGCCCGGCGTATAGACGTGATATTGGGCGTCCATGGTCACCACGATGTCAGCGGTGAGAATTTGATCCACTTTGGTTTGTAGTGTTTCCATGCTGAAAGCTCCTTAACATGCGTAATCTTGCAGCGCCGCGTGGATGGCTAACCAAATTCCTGGAGGTATTCCTGGAGGTTGTGGCGCACGGCGTAGGCAGCTGCTTCGGCGCGATTGGTGAGATTGAGTTTGGAGAGGATGCTGCTGACGTAGTTGCGCACCGTGCCCTCTCCCAAGAAGAGCGTGCGGGCGATTTCTTTGTTCGTCCGTCCTTCGGCGACGAGGCCGAGCACCCGCAGCTCTTGCTCGGTGAGGTCGGTGAAGGCCGCGGCTTGTTCCTGTCGCGCCGCTTGCCGCACCCGCTCCAGCACCCGCTGCGTGACGGCGGGATCCAACATCGCCTCGCCCTGCCCGATGCGTTGGATGGCGCGCACGAGATCGTCGCCGCCGACTTGCTTGAGCACGTAGCCGGAAGCGCCGGCGCTGATGGCTTCGAAAAGCAGCTCGTCTTCGGCATAGGAGGTGAGCATGATGACGTGCGTGTTGGGAAAGGCACTCCTGATGAGACGACACCCTTCGACGCCATTCTGCCCTGGCAGGCGAATGTCCATGAGCACGACATCGGGGCGATGCTGACGGGTTTTCTCCAGGGCTTCTTCCACGGAGCCGGCTTCGTCCACCACCACAAACTCCGGGTTGCGGCTGAGCAAGGTGCGCAATCCCAGGCGCACTACTTCATGGTCGTCTACAATCAATATGCGTAACATCGGCTCTCCTTGGAAAATGGCCCCGAATGAACACGAATTTCACGAATAAGAGTTGAAGATTGAGAATCAATTCTTGCCCCTATCCCCTGGCCCCTTTCCCCAGCGCAAGGCGCTGGGGAAAGGGAAACTTTTTTTGTGGGGTTTTGCAGGCGGGCGTAGCCCGCCTGCAAAACCCCACTATTTTTTCTCCCCCTCCCAACGGCGCAGGGCCGTTGGGGAGGGGCAAAAGCTACAGCTCACAAAGGTTCATCCATTGCCATCGAGCTATCTGACCCCAGGCTGAACTATGACCGCACATTTTCATGCTTGAATGGTGTGCGCCAGCACATGGCGTCTCCACGAGCACAGATGTCTGACAATATTACCTCAGATTGGGCTGCGTTCAAGCGCATACTTTTCAGGGCGAGACGCAGCTCAATAGGGAATGCTCAAGTGCAGCGTGACCCCCGCGCCGGGCGCGCTTTCGATCTGGAATATGCCGTCCAGCAG
Source organism: Chloroflexota bacterium (assembly GCA_012798275.1). Lineage (GTDB taxonomy): Bacteria > Chloroflexota > Anaerolineae > B4-G1 > SLSP01 > JAAZNO01. Next base: position 13,707 of record JAAZNO010000272.1, on the reverse strand, counting down.
GCGGGTGCGCTCGCGGATGTTGCGCAAGCCGTGCCCTTTTCCCAGGGTGAACGCTTCCATGCCGACCCCGTCGTCATGGATCAGCACCTCCAGGGAGTCGGGACCGTAGGTCAGGTAGATGGTGACGGCGTGCGCGTGCGCGTGGCGGGCGGTGTTCGCCAGGGCTTCGCGCACGATTTGAAAGAGATGGCGGCGGCGTTCCAACGTCAGGGGACGTCGCGGCGGTTCTCCTTCAACGTGCAGCTGCGTTTCCAACAGGGTGTTGATGTGGAAGTCGCGCAGCAGGCGGCGGATTCCCGGCTCCAGGTCGTCATCGGGCGTGTCGCTGCGCAGATCGAAGATGTAGCGGCGAATGTCCTGGATCGTCTGGTTGAGGCTTTCCATGATCCGCCGGAGTTGTGCATCGGCCTTGTGTGGTTCGGTGTAGAGCAGCGGTTGGGTGCTTTCCAGCATCAGCCCGGCGGCGTAGATAGATTGAATGATTCCGTCATGCAGCTCGCGGCTGATGCGCTCGCGGTCCGCCGTGAGGGTCTGCAAGTGCTCCACGTTTTCGACCCATTGTTCGATCTGCGTTTGGATGTGCGTGAAGGTGAGCAACAGGCCTGACATCCAGAGCGCGCCGACGCCGGCCCAGAGCAGGGGGGCTGCCATGGAAAAGCGGGTCACGTTGAGCCAGTTCGCCGGAAAGAAGGGCGCCGCCGGAACTAACACCAGGTTCAACAGCCCGAAGGCTGCCGACATGGCCTCGGTCATGCGCAGGTAGGGGCGGATGTGCTCTCGCCATTCCGGCTCCAGCGTCTGATAGCTTTGCCGGCGAATGCCCAGGCCCGTGAGCATCCCGCCGGGAAAGGCCAGCAGGTAGCGGGCCAACACTTCGCCGATGAGGGCCGTGCGCGCGAGATCGGGAAAGGTCAATGTCACCGCCAGGCCATAGGGCAGCACCCAGGCCAGGGTCGCGCCGAGGAGCAGTTCCCGCAAGCGGCGCTGTGGCAGATCGTGGGGCAGCAGGGTCTGGATGCCGAAGGCGAGGAGGAAGGCGTAGCCCAATGCCAGGAGCGCGGTCCGAAGGGCGGGCGGGAGCAGGGTGGTGCGGTCGAAAAGCGGTGCGAGGAGATCGTTCCAGGCGACGCCAGCTTCACACAGCGCGAATATCCCTAGCCAGCTGATTTGCCGGGTCAAGGTGATGCGCCAACTCCTGTACCGCAGAAATCCTACGGTCAGGCTGAGGATGAAGAACACGTTGGCATGGAGAAACAGGCCTGCAGCCGTCCAGATGCTCATGCTCAAAGTATACCATAGGGGGGAAGCGCTGCAATCGGCGGCTGCTTTCCCGCCGCGCTAAATTTCCTCCGTGAGCCATGTTTCCGGACGAATCTTTGTAATCCGTAACTGTCCAGCCACCGACTAAAAACACAATATTTCATGGCTACTGCTGAAGATTGAAAATCAATTTTTGTCACCTATCCCCTGCCCCTTTCCCCCACGCTGTGCGGGGGAAAGGGGTACTTTCGGGGACGCCGCTGCGGGCCTGCGCCTTGTCACTCAGGACGAATTGGATACAATGCAATTGACCTATCGCCCTTTGAGCCGTGTGCCGCGTCAGCGGAGAAACGAAGCCGGGAGGGGCAAGGTTTCAGGAGGCGGTTCTATGAAGCGTATCGCGGTGTTGACCAGCGGCGGCGATGGCCCTGGCCTTAATCCCTGTATCCGTGCGGTGGTACGACGTGGCTTGCGGGCTGGCGTGGAGGTCTTCGGCGTGCGCTGGGGCTACGCGGGCCTGATTGACAATGACATGACTTCACTCGACAGCCGGGATGTCAGCGGCATCCTGGGCAAGGGCGGGACGTTTTTGGGGACGGCGCGTTGTCCTGAATTCCTTGACATCAACGTGCGGCGAACGGCGATCCGCCATCTGAATCAGCGCGGCATCGAGGGGCTGATCGTGATCGGCGGGAATGGCTCGCTGGCGGGGGCGCAGGCTCTGCACGAGATGGGCTTCCCTACCCTGGGGGTGCCGGGTTCCATTGACAACGACATTGACGGGACGGACATGGCGGTGGGTGTAGACACCACGTTGAACACCATTTTGGACGCGATTGACCGCATCAAGGACACGGCTTCCTCGCATCAGCGCGCGTTCCTGGTGGAAGTGATGGGGCGGAATTGCGGCTATCTCGCGCTCCAGAGCGGCCTGGCGGGGGGCGCGGAGCTGATCCTCGTGCCGGAACGCGAGGGGCCTGCCCTGGAGGACATCGCTAAGACGGTGCTCAATGCCTACCTGCGGGGGAAATCGCACTGCATCATCGTCATTGCCGAGGGTTGGAAGCCTGGCACCAAGGCGGTACAGGAGTATCTCTTGGACCGCCGGGAGGAGCTGGGCTTCGATGTGCGGGTGACAGTGCTGGGCCATGTGCAGCGTGGCGGGCGCCCCTCCGTCTTCGACCGCACGCTGGGCACTCGCATGGGCGCCAAAGCCGTCGAGGCGTTGCTGGAGGGCGCGAGCGGCCAGATGGTGGCGTTACGCGGCGGTGAGCTGGAGCTCTTTCCTCTAACTGAGGCAGTGAAGCAGCTCAAACCGCTGGATTCCGTCCTGCTCGAACTCGCCAACCTCATGGACTAGACGCATAACCTGCCGGGCGCTGATCGCTGATAAGATCCGGGGCGCGCTGGCGGATTGATGGGCAGCGCCGCACGCCGGGGCATTTCGCGGCGGTTTCAGCGCTCCCGTCCTGGCAGGCGCTCGGCCAGGGTGCGCAGCGCGTCGCCGGCCGGGCCCTCCCCCCCAGAGCGGGCGAGTGCCTGCAACGCCCGCGCTTGATATTCGCGAGCGCGAGCTTCGGTGTAGGCGCGGCTTCCGGCGGCTTCGAGTGCGTCGCAGAGCGCGGCGATCGTCACGTCGTCTGCCGCTGCCTGCGTCAACGCCTCGAGGCGCGCGCGCAGTTGTGGATTTTGCGCCATCCCATGGAGGATCGGCAGCGTCTTTTTCCCCTGGCGCAGATCAGAGCCGACCGGTTTGCCGGTGTGTGCCGGATCACCCCACAGGCCCAAAAGGTCATCCTGCATCTGAAAGCTCAGCCCCAGTTGAAAGCCGAATTCGTAGCTGCCCTGGACATGGGAGGCTGGCGCGTCCGCAAGCAAGGCGCCCAATTCGCACGCGAGTCCCAGCAGCGCTGCCGTTTTCCCGCCCACCATGCGCAGATAAGTGGCCTCTTCGACCGCGCTCTCTTTTTCGAAGGCCATGTCCAGGCATTGTCCCTCCGTCAGCTGCAGCGCGGCGCGATGGAAGCGGGTCGCCGCGGCGAGCACGGTTTCGGGAGGGATCATGGTCTCCTGCAGATTGAGGAGGGCGCGGTAGGCGAGCGCAAAGAGCGCGTCGCCGGCGTTGATCGCCTGCGCCTCCCCCCAGATGGCCCAGAGGGTGGGGCGACCGCGTCGTGTAGCATCGCGGTCCTCGATGTCGTCGTGGATCAGCGAGAAGTTGTGCAACAATTCGACGGCGGCCGCGGCGGGCAGCGCCTGTTTCCAGTCGCCGCCTTGCGCCTCGCAGCTCAACAGCAGGAACACCGGGCGGAGACGCTTCCCGGCGTCCGCTTCATGGGGCCGAAAATTCGTGTCCACCCATCCCAGATGGTAGTGCAACATGCCGTAGAGCAGCGCCGCCTCGTCGTCAGGAGCGCTCACGACGCGCCGCAGTTCCTGTTCCAAAGCGGGCAGGTAACGTGCAAAAGGATCCATGTCAACTCACCTCCGCAAGAAAAATGAGGCTGGGGCCTCCGTGGAATTTGCAGAAAATACTTCTGCCTGCAGTGTGTCAGCCGGATGGGGTGTTTTTCCCGTCAGGCCGGGTCTTTGACCAGCGGCGTATGGTGCAGGTCGGCGATGCTGCCGGCGCCGGCGGCGAACATGGCAATGCGCAGCTGGGCTTCGAGGATGCCCAGGCGTTCCAGGACTGCCTCGGTCGAGACGACCGCCGCCGGGAGCAACCCTCCCGCCATCGAGGCGAGGTCCGCGCCGAGCGCCAGGCTCTTGGCGACGTCCACGCCGGTTCGCACCCCCCCGCTGGCGATGAGGGGCAGCTGCGGCGCGGCGCGGCGCGCGTATTGGAGAGCCTCGGCGGTGGGGATGCCCCAATCGCGGAACGCGGCGGCGATTTCCTGCTGACGGGGGGTCTCACTGCGATGCAGCTCCACCTGGCTCCACGACGTCCCCCCCGCGCCGGCGACATCCAGCGCCGCGACGCCCGCTTCCATAAGTTGGCGGGCCGCCTGTTCCGAAAGGCCATGGCCGACTTCCTTGACGATGACTGGCGCTGTGAGGGCGGCGCAGATGGCTTCGATGCGGTGCAGCAGTCCTCCAAAGCGCGTGTTGCCCTCAGGTTGCAGCGCCTCCTGGAGGGGATTCAGGTGCAGGATCAGGCCGTCGGCACCGCTGAGTTCCAGGGCGCGGCGGCATTCCTCGACGCCGTAGCCGTAATTGAGCTGGATCGCGCCCAGGTTCACCAACAGCAGACAATCGGGAGCCGCATCCCGCACCTGGAACGTCCACGTCCATTGCGGCTGTTCCAGCGCAGCGCGAATCGAGCCGAGCGCCAGGCCGACGCCTGCCTGCTGCGCCGCTTCGGCGAGAATGTGGTTGATGCGGCCCGCTGCCGGCGAGCCTCCCGTCATCGAGCCGATCAGCAGGGGGAAAGTCAGCCGATGGCCCAAAAACGTCACCTCGGTGCGCACGGCCTCCAGATCCAGCTCGGGAAGGGCTTGATGGATGAAGCGGTAGCGCTCCAGGCCCGGCGTCAGGCGCGCGAAGGACACGTCCTCTTCCAGGTTGATACGAATATGCTCGTCCTTGCGATGGCCGATATCGTCACGCATGAAAATTCCCCTTATCTCAGCGCTGGTTCTCGTTCGTGTCTATCTTACCAAAAGAGCTTCCCAAAGTCAATGCGAGGCAGGGCCGCGCGCCTTTTCCCGCGACGTTAACTTGACATTTCCCACGGCGCCGGATACAATAGCGCTAAGGTCTGTGGATGAAGCAGTTTGCCAATCGTAGTCATAAGTCATCTCAAGGGGGTGCAGAACAATGGCGGATGAGCTTTTTGAACGTGTGAAGGAAATCATAGTCGGGCGACTTTCCATTGACCCGGCGCGCGTGGTCCCTGAGGCGAAGATCCGCGAGGATTTGCAGGCAGATTCTCTGGATTTGGTGGAGCTGATCATGGACCTCGAGGATGCTTTTGGGATCAGCATTTCGGAGGAGGATGGCCGGGCTCTCACCTCCGTCACCGTGGGCGAAGCCGTCAACTATTTGAAGGAACGGCTCGGCTAATCGAAGAGTGTTAGCGCAGGAGGCCACCGGCCCACCGGTGGCCTTTTGTTATGCGTATTGGACTGCTTGCAGACACCCATGTGCCCTACCGGATGGCGGAAATTCCGGCGGGGGTGGTATCGAGCCTGCGCGGCGTGGAGGTGATCCTCCACGCCGGTGATGTGGATGAGCCATGGGCGCTCGCCCCGCTGGAAGCGCTCGCGCCGGTGCTGGCCGTGCGCGGCAACTATCACATCCTGGAACGCTCGGCAGCTGGCGCCTCGTTGCCCCGGGTGATAGAGGTGGAGCTCGCCGGCCATCGCCTTGCCGTGGAGCACGGCTACGACATCGGCCCTACGGCGCTGTTGTGGAAGGGGTGGTCGTTGGTGCGCCAGCTGGGCGGGCGTTGGGAATTCCCACAGTATGACGCTGCCATCGCCCGCTGCCTGTTGCGGCGCCATCCTGCCGCCGATGTGATTGTTTTCGGACACACCCATCGCTTTTACTGCAGATGGTGGGGGCAGACGTTGGTCCTCAACCCTGGGGCGGCCCTGCGCACCGCCTATCTGGGCGCGCCGTATATCCCCTCGATCGTGCTGCTCGACCTCGAACCTGCCGTGCCGCCAACAGTGACGCGGGTGCGGCTGTTTGAGCCGAAGGAATAAAGTTAAAATCCTTGACGTAAACTTTTAATTGTGTTATAATTATGCTGTTATGGGCCGCCGGAGGGTTCCATTATGGTAAGAATACGTCTTTCTTCTCTGACAAACGCGCAGGTCGGACAGCGAGAAAGCGTGGGCCTCAATTTGGGGCAATTTTCACTTGAGGATCTCTCGGTCGCTTACCTCAAAGGTGTCTTGCAATTTACCCGTGTGGCCAACGGTATTTTGGTAGAGGGCACCCTCAAAGCTGCGGTGGAAACCGAATGTACCCGCTGTTTGGAACCTTTTTTCGCCCCCGTCGTTGTAGAACTGGAAGGACTGATGGGTCTGCCCGGCGCGCCGCTTTCTCCAGAGCGCCCGGTGCGGGTCACCGAGGATGGATGGGCGGACCTGGCGCCTTTACTTCGCGAGTATTTGTGGCTGGCGTTGCCTTCCAGCCCGCTCTGCTCCCCGACGTGCGCGGGCCTATGCCCGCAGTGTGGGGGCAATCTCAATCGTGGTGAGTGTACGTGCAGCGGGGAAGGGCCGGTTGACCCGCGGTGGGGCATCCTCCAAACGCTGCTTGACGGCGAGTGAGCGGGCCGCGCTCTGCCGTCTTTCAGGTGCCGGATACTTAGTGAGGGAGAATCTATGAGTGTGGTACTGGAAATGCTCCTGGAAAAGGCCGAAACTCAGGGATTCGTCACCATCGAGGACGTGGTGGAGGTACTCGAAGAAGAGGTTGTGGATGACGAGGAGGCCCTGGAGTCGGTGCTGGGAGAATTGCGTAAAGCGGGCATTGAGCTGGAGTTAGACGAGCCTGAAGACGAAGAAGTCCTCGCCGCGGCCGCCAAGCCGCTCCTCGAAGAAGAAGATGCGAGTGACGAGAATTGGGAAGACGATGAGTATGCCCTGGATGGCATTGGGGTAGATGATACGGTGGCCCTGTACTTGCGGGAAATGGCCCGCGTTCCCCTTCTCAGCAACGAAGAAGAAGTCGACCTGGCGCAGAAAATCGAGCAAGGGCGGGCGGCCGAACGGTTATTGCGCGATAACGGACACGATAGCGAGGAGCGCCTGCGCCTGGAAACCGACATCGAGGTTGGACGCGAGGCGCGGGATCACTTGATTCGGGCCAACACCCGCCTGGTCGTGAGCATCGCCAAAAAATACATTGGACGCGGTGTGCCCTTTCTGGACTTGATTCAGGAGGGCAATCTGGGCTTGATGAAGGCCGTGGAGAAATTTGAGTATCAGCGGGGGTATCGCTTCAGCACCTACGCCACGTGGTGGATCCGGCAGACGATCACCCGCGCCATTGCCGATCAGGGGCGGACGATCCGCGTGCCGGTGCACATGAGCGATCGCATTCGCCGCCTGTACCGCCGCGCGCAAGAAATCGAGCAGGAGCGCGGTGTGCGTCCTACTGCCGAAGAGCTGGGCGAGGAAATGGGCCTCGAGGCGCGCAAAGTCCAGTGGATGATGCGGGTTTCCTGGCAGCCCCTCAGCCTCGAACGCCCCGTCGGCGAGGACGAGGACAGCGAACTGAGCAACTTTATCGAGGATGAGTACACGCCCACGCCTGCGGATGTGATGTATCAGGAGATGTTGCGGGATCACCTCGAAGAAGCGTTGGCGACGCTCAATCCCCGTGAGGTGCGGATTTTGCGGATGCGCTTTGGGTTGCAAAACGGGCAGAGCTACACATTGGAAGAGGTGGGCAAGAAATTTGGCCTCACCCGCGAGCGCATTCGGCAGATTGAGGGGCAGGCTCTGCGGCGCTTACGCCATCCCAGCCGCAGCCGCGACCTGCGGGATTATCTGCATTAGACTTGCAAGGCGCGCGGGGTAGGGAGCGCTTTCCCTCTGGATACGGGCGGCGCTGAAGCGCGGGGCCTGAGTGCCCCGCTGACACGGGCCTGGGATGGCAGGCCCGGAAGCCATGCCGGAACAGAATTCTAACCCGCCAGCCTCGCTGGCGGGTTTTCTATTACGAAGTTTCGATTATACTACGCAGGGAATGAGGGAGCGGTTCTGCTCCGTCTGGCGGGTACATCGGGGGGATGATCACGGGCAATGACGGACGTGCGGACATGGACATGGGTAGCAGCGACGGCGACGGCTCACCGGTTCGACACGAGCCCACCGCGCTGAAGCGCGTTGTTTGAGGACATAGCAGCCCCGGGGGCCAGGAATTTCTCATCTTATTCGTGAAATTCGTGTTCATGCGGGGCCATTTTCCAAGGAGTTTGAAGCATGGCCAAGAAAATCCTGGTCGCAGTAGCGTGGCCGTACGCGAACGGCGACTTGCATGTAGGGCATCTCGCCGGCGCCTATTTGCCCGCGGATATTTTTGCGCGTTATCACCGGCTGGTCGGCAACGACGTGTTGATGGTCTCGGGGTCGGATTCTCACGGCACGCCGATCACGGTCAAAGCCGACAGGGAGGGCGTGACGCCGCGCGAGATCTTCGAGCGCTATCACGCGCGCTTCCTGGCGACCCAAAAGGCCATCGGCATTTCGTATGACCTCTTCACGCACACGGATACTCTCAACCATCATCGGGTTTCGCAGGACATGTTCCTCCGGTTGCTGGAGCAGGGCTGCCTGCACCTTGAGAAGCAGCAGCAGTTCTTTTCCGAGACGCTCCAACGCTTCCTGCCCGATCGTTATGTGGAGGGCACCTGTCCACACTGCGGCTATCCCGACGCGCGCGGCGACCAATGCGACAACTGCGGACGGCTCCTGGATGCGCTGGAGCTGGGCAACCCGCGCTGCAAGATTGACGGCTCGATCCCGGTCATTCGGGAGACGGAGCACTTCTTCCTCGATCTAGCGCAGCTGGAACCTGCCGTGCTGCGTTACCTCGAGGACGGCTCGAAGGCGCACTGGCGCCCGAACGTCATCCGCTACTCGCAGAATTACGTGAGGGGCGGGCTGAAGTCGCGCCCCATCACCCGCGACCTGGAGTGGGGCATCCCCGTCCCGCTCCCCGGCTATGAGGGGAAGCGCCTCTACGTCTGGTTCGAGGCGGTGATCGGGTATCTTTCCGCCAGCATCGAATGGGCAGCGCTGCAGGGCGCTCCCGAGGCGTGGAAGGCCTGGTGGTACGACCCCGAGGCGCTGACGTATTACTTCATCGGCAAGGACAACATCCCCTTCCACACGATCATCTGGCCTGCAGAGCTCCTTGGCGTTCAGCGGCTCTATGCGGAGACGGGGCAACTCAATCTGCCCTACGACGTGCCCGCCAACGAGTTCATGAACATCCATGGGGCCAAGGCGGCCAAGAGCGGCCGCGAGTCGGCAGACGCGATCCTCGATCTGTTGGAGCTTTATGACGCCGACGCCGTGCGCTATTACCTCAGCGCGGTGATGCCGGAGACCAGCGACTCGGATTACTCCCTGGCCGATCTCGTGCAGCGCAACAACAGCGAGCTGGTGGCGATCTGGGGCAATCTGGTGAATCGGGTGCTGTCGTTCACGGTGAAGCATTTCGGCGTCGTACCGGAGCCCGGCGCCTTCGACGCGGTGGATGAGGCGCTGTTGGAACAGGCGCGGGAGGCTTTCGAGAAGGTGGGGGCGCGGCTGGCGGCGGCGCAGTTCCGCGCGGCGCTGACGGAGGCGCTGAACCTCGCGCGTGAGGCGAACCGCTACCTGGAGGTGAAATCCCCGTGGACGCAGATCAAGACGGATCGCCAGGCGACGGGCACGAGCCTCTACGTGGCGTTGCAGGCGATCAACGGGCTGAAGATTTTGCTCGCGCCGTTCCTGCCTTTCTCCGCGCAGCGACTGCACGCCATGCTGGGCTATCAGGATGTGCTCTTCGGGATGCAGTACCTCGAGGAAATTCCCGACGCCATCCGTCCGCACGCGGTCTTGCGCTATGATGCGACGGGCGCCGCGGGGCGATGGGCCTTCACCGAGCTGCCGGCGGGGCGGGTGCTGGAAAAACCTGCGCCGTTGTTCAAGAAGCTGGAAGCGGTGACGGAGGAAGGCTGAGCTGCGCCGGTGAGCGCAAGGCGACATCTCATCTTCGGAGGCGACGTGTATGCAGGCGCGTACTTTGAGCCGTTGGGAACGTGTGGCGCTGGGGGTGATCCTGCTTCTGGCGGTGTTCAGCCGCTTTTACATCCTGGGCGACCGGGTGATGAGCCATGACGAGGCGCTGCACACGAAGTTCTCGTGGTATCTCTATTCGGGATCGGGGTATCGGCACAACCCCATGATGCACGGGCCGCTTCTGTTTCACATGACGGCCCTGAATTACTTTCTCTTTGGCGTGAATGACTTCGTGGCGCGGATTTTTCCAGCGACGTTGGGCGTCCTGCTGGTGCTGAGTCCCTTCCTGTTCCGCCGCTGGCTGGGCCGGGGCGGGGCGCTGATCGCCTCGCTGATGGTGTTGATCTCGCCCGCGATCAGCTATTACAACCGCTACATCCGGCACGACACCCCCAACATGCTCATGGCGGTGCTGTTGCTGTGGGCCATCTTCAAATATCTGGAGGAAGGGCGAAGTCGCTGGCTCTACGCGATAGGTGCCTTTTTCGCCCTGCTCTACACGACCAAAGAAACCTGTTACATCTATACCCTCATCTATTTTATCTTGTTGGTCATCCCCTTCATCTTGAATGTGCTGCGGACGCGGTGGGCGCGCCCCAACCTGTTGGGCCCTTTCCTGGCGCTTGTTGTGGCGTTGCTGGTGTGCGTGGGCGTTTACGGCCTGGCGCTGACGCAAGGGGAGGTGGTGGAGCAGGCGCTCGACGCCAACACGCGGGTGGCGAAGACGATCGTTCCCTGGTGGGGCAATGTGGGCCTCTATCTCGCGCTGGTGCTGGGGATCGTGGCCGTGGTGGTGGCGTATTTCGGCGTGGGCGAGGCGACCCTGCGGCGGATGCGGCTCTTCGATGTGCTCATGCTCGTGGGGACGCTGACGCTGCCGCTCGGTTCGGCCTTCCTCATCCAGCTGGCAGGCGTGGACATGATGAACCTGTACAGCACGCTCACCACCGGCAGCCTTTCTGGCATTGACGGGACATCGCTGGCGATCACAGCATTCTTCATCGTGGGAACGCTGGCCCTGGCCGCGGCGTTGGGATGGTGGTGGGGTCAACGCCGCTGGCTCACTGCCGCTCTCATCGCGGGGACGATCTTCACCGTCCTTTATACCACCATCTTCACCAATCCCGTGGGCTTGCTCAGTGGGCTGGTCGGCTCGCTGGCGTATTGGATGGCGCAACAGGGCGTGCAGCGCGGCACGCAGCCGGGCTATTACTACCTGCTGCTGATGCCACTCTATGAGTATTTGCCGCTGGTCTTTTCTCTCCTGGGTGCGGGTAGCCTGGCGGTGGGAGGGCTGCGTCGGTTGTTCGCGGGGCGGCCCGCGTCAACGCCGGACGCCGGGACGGCTGAGGCTCCTGCGGGAGCGGCCGCAGCGGCAGCGGAGTCCTGGGTGGACAGTGGGACGCCCTTCGTGACGCGCTTTTTCCCGCTCTTCGCGCTGGGCTGGACGGTGCTGGCCTGGATCGCCTACACGTACGCGGGCGAGAAGATGCCCTGGCTCACCGTGCACCTCGCCCTGCCGAGCATTTTCCTGGCGGCGTGGTTCCTGGGCCGGGTGGTCGAGGGCGTGGATTGGCGGACGTGGTGGAAACAGCAGGGTTGGGTGTTGGCGGTGGCGCTGCCGCTCCTGGTGGTGGGAGCGACAGTGTTTGTGAACGCCGCCGGCCGCGCTCGCGTCGCCTTGAGCGCGGGGATGGCGACGGCCGGCCCATCGCTGGCGCAGCTGGATCCGTTGTTCCAGGCCGTGGGAGGATTCCTGGGGGCCGCGGCGGCATTGGCGGCGGTGGTGTGGGCGTGGCAGCGCGTGGGAAATCGCCCGGCGCTGCGGGTGGTGGTCCTCACCCTGGCCGCGTTCCTCGCGCTGCTCACCGTGCGCACGATGACGACGTTCAATTACGTCACCTACGATTCGGCGACGGAATTCCTCGTCTATGCGCACGGCGCCCCGGATGTGAAAATCGCCCTGCAGCAGATTGAGGACGTCTCCTGGCGGACGACGGACTCCCCTCGCGATGTGAAAGTGGCCTACGGCGAACGGGAATACACGATCTTCTCGTGGTACCTGCATGATTTCCCCAACGCCTATTACTACGGGCAGACGCCCGATCCCGTGCAACTGCGCGAATCGCCGGTGGTGATTGCCGGGTCGCCGCAGTGGGCGGCGGTCGAAGCCATCCTGGGGGATGACTATCAGTACTTCTCCTACAAATTCCTCTGGTGGCCTCTTGAGGATTACCGCGACCTGACCTGGCAGCGCATCAAGGACGCTCTGACGGATCCCGAGCTGCGTCAGGCGCTATGGGACATCGTGTGGAAGCGGGACTATCGGCGCTACGCGCAGGTGAAAGGGCGCACCATCACCCTCCAGCAATGGCCTTACCGCGATGAATTCCGGCTCTACGTGCGCCGCGATCTGGCCGAGCAAATCTGGGGCTATCGCCTGGGGAGCACGGGGGCCGCAACGCCGCTGCCCCAGGCTACGCCGCTGGCGGATCCTTACGCCGGGCGGGAGCTCTCACTCATGCCGGCGACGACGATTTCGCTGCCGGGGGCGACCCCGCGCGATGTCGCGGCGGCGCCGGATGGTTCGCTCTATGTGACGGACACGCAGGGGCAGCGCATCTGGCACGTGAGCCAGCAGGGCGCCGTGCTCAACTCCTGGGGCGGCGAGGGCTCCGGCCCGGGGCAGTTCCGCGAGCCGTGGGGAGTGGCGGTGGATGCCGAAGGCAACGTCTACGTCGCCGACACCTGGAATCACCGGATTCAGAAATTCAACGCGCGCGGCGAGTACCTGAGCAGCTGGGGCGCGTTGGGGCAGTTTAACCGGGGTGACATCAACGGCGAGGGGTTGTTCTATGGGCCGCGCGCTCTGGCGGTGGGACCGGATGGCTATCTTTATGTGACCGATACCGGCAACAAGCGGGTGCAGGTTTTCGAGCGCGACGGGCATTTCCTGTGGGAGTTCGGCGGCGAGGGGCGCGATCCCGGCGAGCTGCATGAGCCGGTAGGACTGGCGTTCAACAGCAGGGGCGAAGTCGTCCTCGCCGATTCCTGGAATCTGCGGATGCAGGTGCTGTTGCGGACGGGCGTCCCGGTGTCTCAGTGGAGCGTGCCCGTCTGGAGCGTGGAGAATTCTGAAGACAAGCCTTATGTCGCCGTTGACGCCACCGACAGGATCTTTGTGAGCGACAGCAGTCACGGGCGCGTCCTCATCTTTGACGCGCAGGGCGTCGCCCTGGGCACGCTGGGGATGAATCGGGGCTTGCAGTTCCCCGTGGGGCTGGCGCTGACGGCGGAGGGACAGCTCTTCGTCGCCGATCCCCATGCCGGGACGGTCGTTGGCTTCACGCTCGCGGATTTGGGCCTGTAGGCGGCGGGGGACGGCGCCGTGGACTTTTTCGAGGTCTTCCCGCAGTTGCGGTATGAACCGGATGCGGCGTTGCAAGGGCGGACGTTGCGCTTGATTGCGGCGGCAGCGTTGCCCTATGATGGCGAGGCCTTCTATTTTGAATTGCGCGAGGAGCGCTACTGGGTGAAAGGTCCTCAGGGAAAGCTCCGCATTGGCATGGGCGGCGCGCAGGTGAATGCGGAGTCGCGGGAACCGCTGCGGGCATTGCGGCGGTATCTGCGCAGCGCCTGGAACGTCGAGGCGCGCGCCGCGTCCTCTCCGGCGGGGCTGCTGGTGCTGGAAGGCGAGCGTTGC
>JAAZNO010000271.1 GCA_012798275.1 Chloroflexota bacterium | reverse complement strand
GGTTCGACCCAGATGGCACCGCCGTGCGCTTCGACGGCGAGCTTGCAGAAGGTCAGCCCTAGCCCGAAACCGCGACGACGGGCGACGGTGTCTCCCTGCACTTGCGTGAAACGCTCAAAGATGCGCTGCCGCTCGGCTTCGGGGACGCCGGGACCGGCATCGGCGACACTGACTGCACGTCGGTGGCGCCAGCGGTGGCGGCGATGCAAATCTCGCCATTTTTCGGCGTGTATTTGAACGCATTGTCCATGAGATTGGTCAAGACCCGCTCGATTTTACTTTCATCGTACAGCATGGAGGGCAAGGTGGAAGGCAGCTCCAGGCGGAGCGTCACTCCCTGGCGTTGGGCATTCACCTGCGCAAATTTCACCGTCCGCGCGAGGAGTCCGGCCAGATCCCCAGGGCTGAGCGTGAGCGCCGCCGAGCCTTCTTCCATGCGCGCTACATCGAGCAGCGAGTCTATCAGGCGCTTCATGCGATCGCGAGCTGCTTCGGCAATGACGAACAATTCTTGATTGGCGCGGAGGACTTCCTCTGGCAGGGTCATTTTCAACACATCAAGGATGCCATACAGCACACCGAGGGGATTGCGCAAATCATGCACGATCAGGTCGCTGGTCTCTTGCCGGACCCGTTGCAGCTCCAGCAATTGCCCCTTTTCGGTGTAGAGTTGGGCGACCTGTTGGGTGAGTTGTCGGCGCGTCTGAGCGCTGTTGTTGAGGGCGTTGTCGGTCGTGCGGAGTCGGGTGCTGAGCATCTCCATGATATTCTGGCCGATTGCGGGGTGATCCTGGATCAATTCTTGAAAATCGTGGTGATGGATGCGTAACATCCGCAGCGGCTCCAGGGCCACGACAGAGGCAGAGCGCGGTGCATGTTCCAGCAGCGCCATCTCGCCGATGATTTCGCCGGGGCCACGGTAGCCCAGCCAGGTCGGCGTCTCGAAACTGCCCTTGATGACGGCGACCTGCCCTGCCCGGATGACGTACATGGCCTCGCCGGGTTCCCCCTCATGGAAGATGATCTCGCCGGGGTCAAAGGCACACTCCTGCATGATGGATTGCAGTAACGGCCGCTCGATGTCGGCGAGTTCCTGGAGGAGGGGAGAATCTTCTCCCATGATCATGGGAACGTCCATGCTTTGGCGCAACTGCAGCAGTTGCGTGAATTCTTCTTCCGTCAGCCTGCCCTGCGTGCTCATATTTTGCCTCTTTGAGAGGGAATGGCGGTCAAATGGCGTTAAAGGGTGGCGAGAACCTTCTTCCTTGTGTTCATGCTGGCGTTGATGGATGAGGGGGTTACAGCTGCAAGTATAACCGCAGTGCAGGGGATTTCAACTGATGTCAGTCCCTTACTGCCGGCGCCTGGAGGCGGTGCACGGGCAGAGGCTGGAATCCCTCGATGGCAGGTGCGCGACCGCAGCGGGGATCAGATCGCGCCGTGCGATTGGACAATTTTCAAAAGACGTGTATGAAAGACGTGTCATGCGCGCAGGATTCCAGGTTACTTCAGGAGTGTCACATGAACGCCAGAGTTACGGGCATTGCACAGGATTTCCACCGGCCGCGGTATCACTTTTTGCCTCCTGCCAATTGGATGAACGATCCTAACGGCCTCATTTACTGGCAGGGATATTATCACCTTTTCTATCAGTACAACCCCCATGGCCCCTTTCATGGCACGATCCACTGGGGACATGCTCGCAGCGCCGACCTTGTGCATTGGGAACATCTTCCCATCGCTTTAGCCCCTGCCCCCGGCGATTTGGACGCTGAGGGGTGTTGGTCGGGCTGCGCCGTGAACGCCGACGGCGTGCCGTTGGTGTTTTACACGGGCGTCAGCCCGCAGCGGCAGCTCCTGGCGACCGGCTCTCCCGATCTGCTGCACTGGCGGAAACATCCGGAGCCGCTCATCGCTGCGCCGCCGCCGGAGATTGATGCCGGACCCCATCAGGATTTCCGCGATCCCTACGTCTGGCGGGCGGAGGACGCCTGGTATATGGTGGTCGGCTCGCAGGACATGGGGCGAGGCGGTGTTGTCCTGCTCTATCGCTCGCGCGACCTGCTGCATTGGGATTATCTCCATCCGCTGTTGCGGACGGCCGACGTCCGTGAGTTTCCCATCTGGGCCGGTTCGATGTGGGAATGCCCCAACTTCTTCACGCTGGAGGGCGCGTCGGTGTTGCTGCTTTCGGTGTGGGATCAACAACAGACCTACTATCCGGTCGCCTTCAGCGGTGAATATGCGGAGCAACGCTTCACGCCGCGCCGGCAGTTTCGGGTGGATTGGGGCGACTGTTTTTATGCGCCGCAGGTGATGCGTGACGGGCAGGGCCGCGCGTTGATGTGGGGCTGGCTGTGGGAGCGCCGGACGCGGGAGGCGCAGCTTGCCGCCGGCTGGGCCGGGGTGATGTCCTTGCCGCGGGTGCTTTCATGGACGCCTGAGGGCGTGCTGTCACAGCGCCCCGTGCCGGAGCTGTCGCAATTGCGGCGTGCGTCGCAGAGCTGGGAGGCGCGTGACCTTGCCGGCGCCGCCGACGCGCTGGCGACGGTGCACGGCGCGGAACTGGAACTGCAGGTGACCTTCGATCCCCTTTCCGCGCCCGAAATCGGCCTGGATGTCTGCGTCTCGCCGGATGGCGCGGAGTTCACCCGCATGGCTTACGACGCGACGCGCAGTCTGTTCAGCGTCAACACCACTCACGCGAGCCTCAGCGCCGCTGCATGGGGGGAAGTCCTCACGGCGCCCTTCACACCGAGACCGGGCGAGCCGGTGCAACTGCACATCTTCGTGGATCACTCCGTCATTGAGGTCTTCGTGGATGCGACTTTGTGCTTTGCGGTCCGGGCCTATCCCACCCGCCCCGACAGCCTGGGAGTGCGACCCTTTGCGCGCGGGGGGCGTCCGCATTTCACCTCGCTCACAGCCTGGAAGCTGGCCTCAATCGAGTAAGGTGGGCACATAGGAACAATGAACCTTTGTGATCTGCAGCTTTTGCCCCTTCCCCTGCCCCCTCCCCGACGGCGGATGCGCCGTTGGGGAGAGGGAGAAAAAATAAGGGGGGTTTTGCAGGCGGGCGTAGCTCGCCTGCAAGCCCCCACAAAAAAAGTTCCCCTTCCCCGCGCGCGCGGGGGGAAGGGGACAGGGGATAGGGGGCAAGAATTGATTCTTAATCTTCAGCAGTCGCTAGAAAATCTTCCGTTTTTCAGTCAGTGGCTAAACAGTTACCATGTGAGCCATAACCTGTGAGCAGAGGCTGCAACGGCTCACCGGTTCGACACGAGCCACCCGCGCTGAAGCGCGCTGTTTGGGGACGTAGCAGCCCTGGGGGACCAGGAATTTCAATTTCTGATTCGTGAAATTCGTGTTCATGCGGGGCCATTTTTGAAGGAGGTTCTCATGGCACTTTATGGCGCTATCGAAGCGGGGGGGACGAAATTTGTGTGTGCGGTG
>JAAZNO010000270.1 GCA_012798275.1 Chloroflexota bacterium | reverse complement strand
CTGAGTGTGGCGCTGGCGGCGTCACGCCTTCGCGTGCAGCTCAGCTTCGGGGTGGCGTTGTTCCTGGCGTTGACCGCCGTGCTGGGGTTGGGCTACGTCCTGCGGGGTCTGGGCGAATAGGGGCGGCATTTTCGTCCCCTGGAGGACCATCTGGTTATGAATGGCGCTGAAGCGCATTGTTTGGCGGCTGGGGATGGAATCCCCAGCCTGACGCAGGCAACCGCGCTGAAGCGCGCTGTTTGGGGAGCACGCTTCAGCGGGCTTGACGTATCAGACCCGGAATTCCATTCCGGGGTGGGGTAGACGCAGCATTCATTCCGTGGACGGCGGCGCCCTATTATTCCGGGGCGGGACGATTTTCCTTTTGGAGGATGGCATGACCCTTGAAATTCACGCTGTGCGAACCTGGAGCGCGCGCGTCCTTGCCGAAGTTGAAAAGGCCATCATCGGCAAGCGGGAGCTGTTGACGCGGTTGCTGGCGGCGATCCTCTCTTCCGGCGGACACGTGTTGCTGGAGGATTACCCCGGCCTGGCAAAGACGCTGATCGCGTCGAGTTTTGCGACGGCGCTGGGGCTGGACTTCAAACGCATCCAGTTCACACCCGATCTGCTGCCCGGCGATATCACCGGCGGTTACGTCTATGATCGGAATGCCAACCGCTTTGTCCTGCGGCGGGGGCCGATTTTCGCTCACATCATCCTGGCGGATGAAATCAACCGCGCGTCCCCCAAGACCCAATCGGCGTTGCTGGAAGCGATGCAGGAGTATCAGGTCACGTTGGAGGGCGAGACCCTGCCGCTGCCGCAGCCTTTTCTGGTCATCGCCACCCAAAACCCCATCGAATACGAGGGCACATTTCCCCTGCCCGAAGCGCAGCTCGATCGCTTCATCATGAAATTGTCGGTGGGCTACCCGACGATCGAGGAGGAGCAGGAGATCCTGCGACGGCGGCGCGCGCGCGGCAGCGATGTCGTCCCGCTCCAGGCAGTGACGACGGCTGAAGAGCTCCTGGCAATGCGGCAGCTCGTGGAGCAGGTCTACGTGGATCCCGAGGTGGAGCATTACATGGTCGAGCTCGTGGCGGTCACCCGGAAGCACCGGCAGGTCGCCGTGGGCGCGAGTCCGCGCGGCTCGCTGGCGCTGCTCAAGCTGGCGCGCGCGTGGGCGGCGATCCAGGGGCGGGAGTATGTCTTGCCGGATGACGTTAAGAGTTTCGTACGCCCGGCGCTGGGGCATCGGCTGATCTTGGATCCCGAGCTGTGGTTGCGGCGCGGGGCGACCGACGACATGCTTGGCGAGGTGCTGCGCCTCGTGCCGGTGCCGGTGCTCAAAGACCGGTAAGCCGCAGGTGTCAGAGGGCCGCGCCCTGACACGAGGGGCATGGTTCACGGCGGGGCGTGGAGGCGCCGGCGCCGCCTCAGAAACTTATCGTGGCTGCCCATTGACGGTCCGCACGTCTACTTTTATAATGAGGGGGTAAGATATTCCCTGCAGCTGCGCGAAGGTGAATTCATCCGTTGGGCGTAATTCTGGATTAGCGAGAAGGCTCGATACGCAAATCAGGAGGAACTTATGGAAAAAATTGCACAAGCGTTGGTTATCCCAGTACTTTAATGTTTTTTTGAAGGTCTATGCCTTCGGCGCGTGCCGGCGGTGGGGAAATGCGCTTGGAGGTATGTCTGCAAGCCGTTGGGCGCAACCCTGACACAAACGGAGGAAATGTAATGTGATGAAGGACACACAATTGCTGGAGCGGATTACCGTTGATCCCAAGGTTATG
>JAAZNO010000269.1 GCA_012798275.1 Chloroflexota bacterium | reverse complement strand
GCGGGCAGATTCTGCGCGCCGATGAGCCGGATAGAATCGCGTAAATTATCGAGCAACGTGGGCATGGGACCTCCCTGGAAAATGGCCCCGAATGAACACGAATTTCACGAATAAGATTAGAAATTCCTGGCCCCCGGGGCTGCTACGTCCTCAAACAACGTGCTTCAGCGCGGTTGGCTCGTGTCAGGCGGGGGATTCCATCCCCTGCCAAACTGGCGAGTCGTTGCAGCCTCTGCTCACAACTCACATTTTCATGCTTGCAGGGTATGCGTCAGCACATGGCGTCTCCTTGAGTCGGCGCTGAGCACGAAAATATCGGTCAGGCAGTTCCATTATACCTTAAGCGGCGGCTTGACAAAATTGGTCCTTGCAGTACAATCACTGCCATTGACGGGAGGCCCTCCCGAGATGATAAAGTTATAAAGCGCCGAAGTGGCGGAATTGGCAGACGCGCTACGTTCAGGGCGTAGTGAGGGTTCCCTCGTGTGGGTTCGACTCCCACCTTCGGCACAAAACCAGCCGCGGAGAGTTTCCGCGGCTGGTTTGTTGTATGGATGCTGGTTTGTTGGAATTTTCTGCCATTCACACGGTCATACTCCCAAATGGCCAGGTCTACTTCTTGGACAAGCTATCCTAACCTTTAGAAGTCAAGTCATCTGCGATGGAAATATGCCGCCGACCTCGCCGCACGTGACCCGCCCATCGTTGAAGGTGCGTTTGAGTGGCGAGGGGACGTGCGTGGCTGACGTCGCGGCGGTGACGAGGCGCAGCGCGCCGCCCGCGACGGCTTCCGCGAGGGCCGGCAGGTCTAGCAGCGCGCGTCGGGCGCGAGAGCGCATCACCGACTCGTCGCCGTGAACCGCCAGACAGACGCGCAGGGTGTCCTGCGACGGTCTCCGCTCGAAAGAGGCTGAAAAGTCAATCACGCCTTCCAGGGCAAAGAGTGCCTCGTCCAACGCGCATAGCGGAAGCGCGTCGCCGTCTCGCAGGTCGAGCACGTTATCCCGCCGATGTGTGATGTGCGCCAGCGTCTTGAGCGCCGCGCCGCACGGGCATGGCCCGGGGATGAAATGGCTCACATCGCCGGTGCGATAGCGGATCAGCGGCATCCCGCGTCGCGTGAGCGTGGTGAAGACGACCTCGCCGCTCTGCCCTGCCGGCAGTGGCACGCCGGTTGCCGGATCAACGACCTCCACGAGGAGATCCGCCTCGCGCAAATGATAGCCGCGCCGGGCGACGCAATCCACGCCGCCGCCCAGCCCCATCTCCGTCATGCCGTAGTGATGGTAGGCGACGCACCCCCATGCCCCTTCGACGGCGGCGATGATGGCGCGGGGCACGAAGTCGGTGGTGAGCAGGGCGAAACGTAACGCCAGGCCCTCAGGCTGCGCCGGATATCGCGCCAGCGCCAGCACCTGCGTCGGCATGCCCACCAGGCCCGCCGCGCCGGTGCGCGCCAGCACATCCAGTGTCGCGGTGACGTCTCGCACCGGCCCGTGACGGAGGCCCTCCGCGCCCAGGCGTTCCAGCGCCTGCGCCAGCAAATCCCCCACACTTCCCGGACGCGCACAGGGCAGCAGGATCAACACGCGGTCGCCCGTCCTGGTGAAGGTGGACATCCCTGCCCGGAAGAAATCCACGGTGAGCGCCTGATCGTCGGCGGTGAAGTAAAGGCGTTTGGAGTGACCCGTCGTCCCTGAGGTGTCCAGCGTCACCACGCGCGAGATCTCGCTCTGCGAGACGCAGACGAAGCGCAAAGGTTCTGCCTGGATATCGTCGGCGGTGGTGAAGGGCAGGGCGGCGAGGTCTTCGAGCGCGGCTAACGTGGGCGGCGCGTCGGCGAGGCGCTCGCGGTAGAAGGGACTGCGCGCCCTGACCCACGCGAGCGTCTCGTTCAACGCGGCGAGCTGATAGGCGGTCAGCGCGGCGCGGGTGAGCGCGCCGGTCGCCCCGATCTTGCGCGCGATCCACGGCTCCAGCGGCGTGAGGTCCATGAATCACCCATCAGACCTGAGAGGTTTCGGAAGCCCTGTCGGATGTGACACGATACAATGCCTGTCCGTGGCGATCCGTCAGATTGTACGCGCAGAAGGGCACAATCCGACCGTCGGGGGCGACCGTGTGGATGCAGCAATCGCGCAGCCGTTCCAGGTCCAGCGTCCAGGCGTCCTGAAAGGCCATGCCGGAGATGCAGAAGCCGTGAGTCCTGGCCCGCTCCAGCACCTCATCCCAGCCGCCCAGACTGGGACCCGGCGGCATGACACCGGCGTCCGGCTCCGGGGCGACCCACTGATGCGCGACGAATTTCCGCGCGTCGGCGGCGCCTTCCTCCGCGGGCTTCGGCTGACAGCAACAGGAACGACGGCGCGTCCAGGCGTGCAATCGCCCATCGGCGAGCTGCACGAAGTTGCCATGAAAGGAGCAGAGCGCGTTCTCACAGCCCGGCGGGACGAAAGCCTCAGCCCGGACCAGGCCTTCCGTCTGCGCCGCCAGCTCCTGAATGACCTCCGGCAGCGTGATGCGATCCTCATCGGTGGGCGGGGTGGGATAACGTCCGAAGTAGCTCACCGGCTGGAAGTGGACGCCGCGTACCGTCGGCGCGTGGGCCAGTCCAAAGCGCACGATATCGCCGATGGCGTGGACGTTGACCCCGGGGACGAGCGTCGGCACGAGGATGACGCCCAGACCGTGGGCGGCGCAAGCGGCAAGGGCCGCCTCTTTCTCCGCCAGTAGCGGACGGCCGCGCAGGCGCCGGTAGATGGTGTCCTCGGCGCCGTCGAATTGGAGGAAGACCGAGGCCAGCCCGGCGGTTTTCAGCGCCGCGACGTAATCGGGGTCGTGGGCGAAGCGCAGGCCGTTGGTGTTCACCTGGATGAAGTCGAAGCCCAGCTCGCGCCCGAGCGCCACAATCGCGGGCAGATCGTCGCGCAGCGTCGGCTCGCCGCCGGAGAGCTGCACGTTGCAAGGCCCGCTTGCGCGGAGCAGGCCGCGGTACCAGCCCTCGAGGGTCGCCAGATCGGGGTCGGGGGAAACCTGGCCGGTCTCAGCAGCCCCGTCAAATTGGGCGGCGAAGCAGAAGGCGCAGTGCAGGTTGCAGCGCTGCGTCACCTCCAGGAGCGCGGTGCAGGTTTGCTGACGGTGCTCAGGGCAGAGGCCGCAGTCGAAGGGACAGCCCTGCTCCACCGGGGTCAGGGGATGTTCAGGCGCGGTGGGCGTTTTGGGACGCACCCACGCGCTATGGGCCGGCTCCCCGCGCCAGACGATGACCTCGAAGGTCCCGTGCGTTTCGCAGCGCTTGACGAGATAGACGTCGTCGCCGCGTTGGACACGCCGGGCGGGGATCCGCTGCAGACACTCCGGGCAGACGCTTTCTGTCTCTGCCAGAATTCGTTCCTGGTTCATGCGTCCAGCTCGTAGAGGTCAAAGCCGTTTTCGACCAGAAGCGCCGTGACTTTCTCGTAGACGCCCTGCACCATCTGCCCGCAGCGCTGCTTGTTCTGGGGATCGTCGCCCAGGATTTCGGCGCAGCGAATGCCGCCAAAGGGTTCGCCGTAGGTCTCGTGGAACCAGGCGACCAGCTCCCGGAGCATTTTGTTGAGGCGCGGGTCTTCTATCTCATCCGCGCGCCCCTTGCCTGCGTACAGCCCCAGCAGGGCCGCCCCCCCGGTCAGGGCGCCGCAAATCTCGCCCGCGCCGAGGCCCAAAGCCAGGCCGTGCATTGTGCGCACCAGGTCGGGCTCCTCGCGGCCCAGATTTTCCAGGCCCAGCAGCATCATGATTTGACTGCAATAGAAGCCCTGTTGCTTGTAAGCGGCGATGCGGAGCATGAATTCGTCCATAGGGTACCTCCTGATTCGATGGGAATAAGAAGTAGGAGTATGGGAGTAGGGAGTAAGATTTCCTGCATCCTGCTTCCTACTCCTTACTCCCTTTTCTCGTCCATGCTAGAAAGTAGCCGGGATGCGCCGGGAGCGCCGCCCGCGCCGTTTGCGTCACGCCGGCGCAATCCCAGAAAGCCGCCAGGGAGCCGTGCTCCCAAATCAGCCGCGCGGCGAATTGTTTGAGGGCCGGGGTGTGATCTTCCCAACGCCACAGCGTGAAGCCGTGCGTGGTGAACTGCGCCTCGATCTCGTCGCGGGAACGTGCGCCGGCGAGGCAGCATTGCAGAGGCGCGGTGACGGGCGTTCCATCCCTGGGCGCAGCGTACACGTCGCTGACGATGCATAGCCCGCCCGGACGCAGCACGCGGGCCACGTCACTCAGCGCCTGGTTCCAGTCCGTCATCAGCGAGAGGCTGCACTCGGCGAGCACGGCCTCAAACGCGCCGTCCGCGAAGGGCAGCTGGAGCGCCGTCGCCTGCAGCAAGGGGCGCGGCGGATCCTGCGCCCGTCCTTCCGCCAGCAGGATGGCGGAGAGGTCCAAGCCGAAGGCGTTCAGCGCGAAGTCGCTGCGGCAAAGCGACACCGTCGTGCCGACGCCGCAGCCGACATCGAGCGTGCGCGCGCCGGGCGGGAGCGCTGCCACGGTCAACGCCCGTCGGGTGAGCGTCAGCCCGCCGGGCCGAAGGACGTCGCCTGCCACCTGACGCACGGCGGCCTGCTCGTAGAGGCGGACGGCCGCTTCGCCCATGGGCGGCTATTTGTCCTCCAGCATCTTTTCGACTTCCAACATCCGGCCCTGCGCCAGCTCTTCGGGAATCAGGACCAGCCGGCAGCGCTTGCAGTGCCAGAGTTTCACCGGGAAGGCGCTGCCCAGGTAGGCGACTTCGATCTCGCCCAACGTCAACGGCTCCCCGCAACGGGCGCACGTCCAGGGGGGCGGGGCTTCGGAGAGAGGTACGTCACTCATAAAATCTCCTGAAAACTGGGTTAGGGAGTAGGGGAGTAGGGAAGACTGCCGTGCGTCGCATTTGCGAAACCAGCCCAAATCGCTCCTCGGAGGAGAATCCGCATGTGATCCCATAAATGGCCAGCGCTACCTTAGGCCCCTCTTGCCACACATTCAGTTGCTGAAACCTCCGTACCTCTCCCATCCCTCTCCTTTCCTTCTGCTTACTCCCCTACTTCCTACTCTGCCTTCTCCGGCTGCATCACGATTTCCATGCGGTGACTGTAAGCGTTATGGATCTGGTAGCCGTCGTCAACGGGCGTGTATTCGACCCAGTAGGTGACGTTGGCGGGCCGATGGGAGGCCAGGAAGTGGCCGGTTTGGGGGTTGTGGAAGCGGTTGCCCGTGCGTTCGGCGTAGGCAATTACCTCGCGGATGTCCTCTTCGAGGATCAGGCGCTTTTCCACGCGCGCGGCAACTTCTTCGGAGAGCAGCAACTGGATCGGAATGGCTGGCGGTTCGCTCATGGGTTCCTCCCAAAGTTCGGTCAGCAGACGGCGTTTGAGGCGAGCGCGGTTATCATGCCGCTGCGAGAAACGCGGCCCCGGACGCATGGCCCGCGCCGTCAGATCATCCTCATACAGGATGTCGAGCAGGTGCAACGTGGGCTTCTGCCGGTCGGCGAAGAAGTCCCGGCACATGGCGCAATAGGTCACGTAGTCTAGCGGCTGTTCGGCGATGCGTCGCTGGACGACCGTTTCGGCTACCTCGCGGTTGGCCAGCCACATCAAGCCGCCGTAGCTGCAGCACTCGGTGCGCTCGCGGTTGAACGGCAGCTCTTCGATGCGGAGGCCCATCTCGCGCAGGAGCTGGCGGACGCTCTCATGGATGGCGCTTTCGTGGCGTGTGGTGCAGGGATCGTGGACGGCGAGAGGCCCGGGCAAGCTCCGCGGCGCTGCCGCCGAGGGAGGCAGGCCATGCTCGCTGAAAAGCTCCCACAACGAGAGGGCCGGCACGTCCGGCAGATGGGTTTTGAACATCTGATAGCAGGTGGAACATGCCAGGATGACCTGTCCGCCGCCCAGCGCCGCGTAATCCGCGCGGAAGGCCGCTTGTGCCTCCGCGAAGAGGTCGGAGCGCCCGGCCCAATTCGCCGGAGCGCCGCAGCAGCCAAGCAGCAGGCCGACGTTGGGCAGCATCTCGCGCAGATCGGCGTAGGCGCGCTCGACGTGCTCCGGCGCCGAGGCGCTCAGCTGACAGCCGGGGAAGAAGATGTAGTCGCAGCGCTCGCTGCCGGGGGCGGGACGGGCCAGCCGCGCTGCCGCGCCGTTGCTGAAGGCCATGTCGCGCAGAGCGAACTCATGGGCCGAGGGCGGCATCCGATCCTGCGCCACCATCGTCTGCCGGGCCTCGTGGCAGATCGTGGCCATGTTCAAGTCATACGGGCAGATCTCCCCGCACAGCCCGCAGAGGCTGCACGAGTTGATGAGAGTGTTGAACTGCCGGGTGCCCATCACGATGGAGAGGTTGTTGTAAATCTGACGCACGTATTGCTTGGGATAGCTGCCGTAGTGTTGCAGATAGGCGCAGGCCTTGACGCATTCCAGGCACTCGCATTGGAGGCATCGCTGTGCTTCCTGGACGGCTTCGGCGCGGGTGTAGCCCGCGGCAGGGGCGGTGGGCCGGATCACCGGGACGGGCGCGATGCCCCCCAGGTTGGTGTAGAGCTGCGTGATGTAGGCGCCTTCGTGTTCCCGCGAAGCGGTGAGCGAGACCCGCTGCAGGTAGCGGTCTATGGAGATGGCCGCCCGCTGTCCGGTGGAGATGCTTTCGATGAAGGTGGGCCTTGCAGCAATGGCGCGCCCGGCCGCGAAGACGCCTTCCCGTGGGGTGGTGAAGGTATCGGGGGCGACGCCGGCCAGCAGCTCGCGGGCGAAATCGGCCTTCGGGCCCTGGCCTACGCCCAGATAGACGGCGTCGAAGTCGGCGTGGAGAGCGTCCAGCAGGGCAGTGGTGACGGGCGTGTTGAGCTTCACCTCGACGCCGTCGCTGAGGGCCTGTGTGAGCTCGCCGGTCAGCAAGTCGCGGGGCAGCACGTCCTCCGACGTCTCCCAGAGCGTTCCGCCCAGCCGTTCCGTCGCCTCAAAGAGCGTGACCCGATGGCCTTTGCGCGCCAGATCGTGGGCGACGGTTACGCCGCTCAGACCGCCGCCGACTACCGCGATGCGCTTACCCCGGCCGGGGAGGCGACGTTTGGGAGGCGGTGGAGCGCCGTAGGCGGCGCAGGCGCGTTCCAGGGCGGCGATCATCAGCGCGTCGCCGAGATCCTTGCGGTTGCAGGCCGCCCGGCAGGGTTGTTCGCACACCCGCCCGATGATGCCGGGAAAAGGCAATCGCTTCGTGAGGAGGGCCAGCGCCGCATCGAAGTGATCAGCGGCTACGGCTGCCAACATGCCCCGCACGTCAACGTGAATTGGGCAGGCGGCGGTGCAGGGCGGGGCGTGCTCTTGGGTGCATTGAGCCTCTAAGGCGTGGAGCTCTTTTTGATCCATAAGGCCTCACGGGAAAAACGAATACAACTTTTGCATTGGTTTTGCCCTTATCCTCCCGTGCGAGAGGAGCAGGGGGATTTTTGTCTCCCCTCCCCAGCCGCGTATGCGTCGCTGGGGAGGGGTAGGGGGCGAGAATGTTCTTACGTCGTACGCACCCGATGAAAGCGTCAGCGCCCCTGGCTAGCCAGCTTGGGCTCGCAGGCCGGCCAGCACCTTCTCCGGCAGCGCTGGCAGCTCGCGGATGCGGACGCCGGTGGCGTGGTAGATGGCGTTGACAATGGCGACATGCGGCGAGGTGAGCGGCAATTCGCCGACCCCCGCTGCACCGAAGGGCCCGTTCTCACGAGGGGTCTCGATGTAGATGATCTCGAAGTCGTCGGGGATGTCCTTGGGCTCCGGAATGCCGCAGGCGACCATGCTCGTGTGCTTGTTCAGGTCCTCGAAGTCCTCGGAGAGTGCCAGGCCGATGCCCTGCGCCACGCCGCCGTAGATCTGTCCATCAACGACCAGCTGGTTGTTGATCTTGCCGACGTCAGCGGCCACGACTATTCTTTCCACGGTGGTCTTGCCCGTCTTGACCTCGACGGCGACCTCGACGACGAAAGCGCCGTACATGTAGACGGCGAAGGGCGAGCCCTGGGCCGTTTCGAGGTTGCAGTTGCTGTTCATCGAGGCGGCCCATTGACCCAGGTAGCGCAACGGCAGCCCCTCGGCGACCATCTCCTGGTAGGTGCGATAGCTGCCATCGGCCTTCTTCAGCCCTTCGAGCAGCTTCTCGCAGGCGACGCGGATGGCGTTGCCGGTCATGACCTGGGAGCGGCTGCCGCCGGCAGGCCCGCTGTTGGGCGTGACGGCGGTGTCGTTCATCACCAGTTTGATCTTGTCGGGGGCGATGCCCAGCGGCTCCAGTGCCTTATGGGCCGTGCCCAGCGCGCCCATGTCGGCGCCCTGCCCGTGGTCTTCCCAGCTGGAGTAGAGGATCACGCCGTCGGGGGTCAGCTCCACTGTGGCCTCGGAGCTGTCAACGCCGTCGAGGCCGCAGCCGTAGATGCCGATGGAGAGGCCGACGCCGCGCTTGACCTTGTCCGTGGAGTTCTCCGCCGCGTGTTGCTTAGCGGCCTCGTAGGATGGGCGAATGGCCTCCAGCAGTTGGGGCAGGCTGTAGACTTCCGGCGCCTGCCCGGTGGGGGTGGTGGCGCCGGGGCGGTAGACGTTCTTGTAGCGCAGCTCCCAGGGATCCATCCCCATCTTCTCGGCCAGCTCGTCCATCAGGCTTTCGGAGGCCAGGAAGGATTGCGGGGAACCGTAGGCGCGGAAGGCCGAGCCCCAGGCGTGATTGGTGCAGACGGTGCGTCCCAGGCCCCGAATATTGGGGATGTTGTAGCCCGCGCCGATGTATTGCGCGCCGCGCAAGGTCAGCAGGTCGCCAAACTCGGAGTAGGGGCCGTGATCCACCGTCCAATCGCTCTCCATCGCCAGCAGCTTGCCGTCCTTATCCGCCGCCAGCTTGAGGTGGATGAAGAAGGGCGAGCGCTTACCGGTGTAGGTGATGTGTTGCTTGTAATCGTATTTGAGGAAGACCGGGCGGCCGGTGGCTATCGCCGCGACGCCCAGCAGCGCCTCCATCGTGGGGCTGAATTTGTAGCCGAAGGTCCCGCCGGCGTTGTTCTGTACGAGCCGCAGTTTCTCCGGCGCGATGCCCAGGCCGGGGGCGATCATGGCATGGTGCAGGTGAATGCCGATGCTCTTGGAGTGGATGGTGAGGCGCCCTTCCTCATCGAAGTAGGCGAAACCGACATCCGGCTCGATGGTCAGGTGCGGCTGGCGCTGGAGGTAATAATCCCCTTCAATCACATAGGCCGCTTTCTCCATGATGGGCTGGGTGTCCTCGCCCTTGACAATGGGGATCTCGAAATAGACGTTGGGGGTGCCGGGGTGAATTTCGATCGCGTCGTCGGCCATGGCGGCAGGGGCGCTCATGTAGGCGGGGAGGATTTCCAGCTCCACCTTGACCTTCTTCGCGGCGGCGCGAGCGTTGGCCTCCGTGTCGGCGCAGACGATGGCGATGGCATCGCCGTACTGGAAGACCTTCGTATCACAGAGGATGGGGCGATCCCAGCCATCGCCCTTGTTGGTGGGGAAGGTGATCAGCCCGGTGATGCGGTTCTTGCCCTTGACGTCCTTGTGGGTCACGACCTTGTAGACGCCGGGCATGGCCTCAGCCTCTGAGGTGTCAATGCTCAGGATGTTGGCGTGCGAGACCTCGGCCTGTACCAGAGCCAGGTGCAGGGCGCCGGCCGGCAACTTGAGCCCCAAGTCCGCGCCAAAGTCCCAGGTGCCGGTGACCTTGGGCAGTGCGGAGGGGCGAGGATACCTGGTGCCCCAGATTTTGCCGTCTTCGGGCAGCTGGTACTCCAACGCCTCCGGGTCCAGCTCGCCGCGCAGCACCCGGGCGGCGTCCATCACCGCGTCTATGTAGGGCTTGTAGCCATTGCAGCGGCAGATGTTGCGGTGCTTCTGGAACCAGTCGCGAACTTCCTGGCGCGTCGGGTTGGGGTTTTGATCCAGCAGGGCTTTGGTCGAGATGACGAAGCCGGGTGTGCAGTACCCGCATTGCGCCGCGCCGTGCGCCACGAACGCCTGTTGAATGGGATGCGGGTGGTCCGGCGTGCCGATGCCTTCTACGGTGATGACCGTTGCTCCGTCTGCAACGTGTTTCATCTTGGTGTTGCAGGAACGGACGACCTTGCCCTCCAGGATGACGGAGCAGGCGCCGCACTGCCCGCTGCCGCAGCCTATTTTGGTGCCGGTCAGTCCCAATTGCTCGCGCAGCACCGTAGCCAGCGAGGCTTCTGGATCCACGATCAGGGTGCGGGGAATGCCATTGACAATCAGTTGCTTCTTCTGCATAACGTCCTCCTAACTAGATGTAGACATGGAATGCGTTTCATTGACCTCCAGCAGCAGGGAGCTCCGGGGGTCTCAAGACCCTTGGACGGCGTGCATGACAAAAGAAAACGGCGCCCCGAAAAGGAGCGCCGTAGCGTTGCGCGGATCAGTCCCCTGGGACTCCCGCGACGTGTACCGGCGAGGCTCCTTTCCAAAGGTGGGAGGCGTAGCTGTTTCCGGCTAGACCTTAACGGTTTTATGCCATAAGTCTGGGAGAGGCTCTTAGGTCATAAAACTCGGAGCGTGCGGTTGAACGTATGGATCTGTAAAGGTTAAGCAGGCGCTCAAGCCATGAGTGCTGACGTGATGAGGGAAGCCTTCAGCGGCTCACCTGAATTTATTATAGCATACAATGAATTTGGGCACAAGAGGGAGTTTTGGGCATTGCCCACAACTCGAGAGAGACTGGAAGAAGTTCCATCTCCGTGGTAAGATTGAGTTAGTGCAACCAAAACTCAACTCGATTTCCCCTTTCCCACATCAGGACTTCACTTATGGGTAATCACCAAGGATCCATTTGACCTTCTGGCCGGCCGGGAGGTAGGGGATGACGTGCGGCCTTACTTTCCGGCCAGCGGCAGTGTGAACCGGAAGACGGTTTTCTGGTGCGGGACGCTTTCGGCGCTGATCTGACCGCCGTGCAGGGTGACGAACTGCCGGGCGATCGCCAGCCCCAGGCCGGCGCCGCTGCCGGGCTCGGTCCGCGCGCGTGATTTGTCGCCTCGCCAGAAGCGCTCAAATACGTAGGGTAAATCCTCCGGGGCGATGCCGGTCCCGGTATCACTGACGGTGACTTCTACTGCCTGCGCCTGCTCCTGAACGGCAGCTGAGAGGGTCACGACGCCGCCGGCCGGGGTGTGGCGCAGGGCGTTGGAAATGAGGTTGCCGAGCACCTGGGCGATCCGCCGCCAGTCAGCCGGAACTTTGGGCAGCCTGGCCGGAAGATCCAACATCAGTGTGATGCCGCGATCTTCGGCCTGGGGGGTAAAATTGACGCAGGCGTCGCGCAACAGGTCTCCTACGTCGGTGGGACGCAGTTCCAAAGGCAGCTGGCCGGCTTCGGCCTGCGCCAGGAGGCGCAAATCTTCCACCAATTGCGTGAGCAGGAGGGTTTGTTCCAGCACCGGCCCGAGTTGTTCCGGCGTCGCCGGATAGACGCCGTCCAGGATGCCCTCCAGCTTGCCGCGGATCACGCTCAGGGGCGTGCGGAGCTCGTGCGCGACGTCAGCGGTCAGGTTGCGGCGGAGTTCATTGTCGCGCGCGAGCGCATCCGCCATGGCGTTGAAGGTGGCGGCCAGCTCGCCCATTTCCCCTACGTGATCCTGAGACACGCGCGCGCTGAGGGTGCCGCTTGCAATGGCGCGGGCGGCGTCGGTCACTTCCTGGACCGGGCGGCTGATGCCGCGCGAAAGGACCAGGCCCACGATCACGGCGGCGACCATCACGTAGACGCTGCTCCCCAACATCCGCTCGGCAATCCGCCCCACGCGCGGCAGGGGGGTAGGCTGATCGGGGGGCGGCGCAATGGCCCGGAAGTCGCTGAGCAGAATCCGCCCGACGAGTTGCCCGTTGACCATAATGGGCATGGCTAACCCTTGTTCGACCTGCCCCAGGTTTTCCCCTTGTTGCTCGGGATTGTCGGAGGCGATGACTTCACCGGTGGGGGAAAGCAAAATGTAAGGGCGCTGCCAGTCTGCGTCATACGGCTCCCATCCTGGCCCCGTGGGATAGCCGGCG
The DNA here is from genome assembly GCA_012798275.1 of Chloroflexota bacterium. Lineage (GTDB taxonomy): Bacteria > Chloroflexota > Anaerolineae > B4-G1 > SLSP01 > JAAZNO01. Next base: position 7,066 of record JAAZNO010000269.1, on the reverse strand, counting down.
ATCATGGTTTCCACGCCGTCCCAGGAGCCGTGTTCCTGATAATAGCGACTCAACCGGTCGGCCCACAGGGTGTGTCCCGGCAGCGGGCTGTTGCCGATGATGGCCTGTGTCTGCCGCAACGCCTGCCGGCCCACCAGGTAGACGGCTCCCAGGGGCAGCAAGGTGACCAGGCCAAAGGCCAGCGCCATCTGCCAGAAAAAGCGCAGATTGAGGCGCCTCCAGGCGCGTTTCCAACCCTGACGGAGTTTGCCCCAGAGTTTCATGTGGGTTCCTCCAGTTTGTAGCCGATGCCGTAAACGGTGACGATCCATTGGGGGTTATGGGCATCGGCTTCCAGCTTGCGCCGCAGGTTTTTGATGTGGGAGTCAATGGCGCGATCATAGCCGGTGTAGGCCACGTCATACACTTGCTCCATCAGTTGAGCGCGGGTGAAGGGGCGACCGGCGTTCTGAGCCAGGAAGGTCAGGAGATCAAACTCGGTCGGCGTTAAGTCCACGACGGTTTCCCCCACGGTGACGGTGCGGGTGCTGAGATCAATGCACAGGTTGCCCACGCGGATCACGGCCGGAGAGGACGCTCCCCGGGTCCGGCGCAGGACGGCTTTGACCCGCGCGACGACTTCGCGGGGGCTGAACGGCTTGGTGACGTAGTCGTCGGCGCCCAGCTCCAGCCCGATCAGCCGATCCATTTCCTCCACGCGGGCGGTGAGCATGATGAGGGGGGTTTCGGCCAGCGTCGGATCGCGGCGGATGCTTCGACAGACGTCCAGTCCATCGGGGCCGTCCGGCAGCATCAGATCCAGGATCATCAAATCGGGCTGCTCGTGACGGGCGATGGCCAGCGCCGTCTGGCCGTCGTGGGCCGTCAGGACTCGAAAACCGGCCTGTTTCAGGTAATCGCTCACCACTTCCACGATATGCGGTGCATCATCTACAACCAGAATGGTCTGGGTCGGCATTTTGAGCGCCTCTTAGTGTCATTCCACCTGCGGCCTATACTGTCAACTTCTATTATAATCCCAGTCGGGAGAGAGCACGCGGCGCTGGTCCGTCAGCGCGCCCTCCCCCAAACGTTGCCCTGGACTCATTCGTATCGGAGTGCCTCAATCGGGTTCAAGCCGGCGGCCTTGTTGGCCGGATAGATGCCGAAGAAGAGGCCAATGGCCAGCGAGAAGGTGACTGCCAGCAGGATCGAGCCCGGCGTCACCACGGAGTTGAACGTGCCGGTGAGGTTGACGATTTGGGATAACCCTATTCCCACGAGCACGCCTCCCAATCCGCCGAGCAAACTGAGCAGGATGGCTTCCATCAGGAATTGTCCGAGCACGTCGTTTTTGCGCGCTCCCACGGCCTTGCGCAGGCCGATCTCACGGGTGCGTTCGGTGACCGAGACCAGCATGATGTTCATGATGCCGATGCCGCCGACCAGCAACGAGATCCCGGCGATGGCTCCCAGGAAGACCGTCAGACTGCTGGTGACGCTGGTCGCCATTTCCAGCATGTCGGCCTGATTGATGATGCGGAAATCGGCGTCTTCCTCCGGCTCGAGACCATGCCGGTCGCGCAGGACGGCGTCAATTTGCGTTTGGGCCGTGTCTACCAGCGCTTCTGACTTCGCCATCACGTTGACGCGGTTGACGACTAACTGGCCGAGGGAGTTCCGACCGTTGAAGAGCTTGGTCTGAGCGGTGGAGAGCGGCACGAAGATGCTGCTATCGGCCTCGTTCAGCATGGAGCCGCCTTGCTCGTCCAGGACGCCAATGACCGTCAGTGAGACCGTCGCGCCGAACGTGGAAACTTTGATTTTCTGCCCGATCGGGTTGAAGCTGCCGAAGAGGTCGCTGGCCACCGTCGCTCCCAGGACGGCCACTTTCGCGCGTTTGTCCACCTCGCTGCTGGAGATGAACTCGCCCCGGGCCAGCGTCAGATCGTACAGGTCCTGGTATGCGGGCGGCACGCCGGTGATGGAGGCGTTGAGGTTGCTGTCACCGTAGATGATCTGGCCCTCGCCGCCATACTGCGGGACGACCATGGCGGCTGCCGTGACCTGGTTGGGATCCTCCAGCGCTTCGGCGTCGCTCATGGTCAGTCCCAGCGAACCGCCGGGGCCGCCGCCGATCCGGCCCATCCCGCCGGCCGTCACGATCAGCATGTTCGTGCCGATGCTGCTGATCTGACTGGTGATGGAGGCCGAGGCGCCGTTGCCGATGGACAGCAGGGCTACCACGGAGGCCACGCCGATGATGACGCCTAACATTGTCAAGACGGAGCGCAACTTGTTCGCCAGCAGCCCGTCCAGGGCCACCCGGATGTTTTCCCACAGATCCGCTAATCGTGTTCTCATGACTTTTCCTTTTCCTTATGTCCCTGATATGTCCCTGATGCTGTCAGGATCTCAGGTCAGCCGTTGCTCGCCCTGGGGCTCAGGCCTGAATCTTGCCATCCTTGAGCCGAATCACGCGATGGGCTTCGCGCCCGATAGCTTCATCATGGGTCACCATCACTACCGTGAGGCCCTGCTCCTCGTGCAAGCGATGGAGGATGTCCAGAATTTCGCGGCCCGATTCAGAATCCAGGTTGCCGGTCGGCTCATCGGCCATCAGGATGCGGGGCTGGTTGACGAGGGCGCGGGCAATGGCGACGCGCTGTTGCTGTCCGCCGGAAAGCTCCGAGGGGCGATGGGACATCCGGTCGCCTAAGCCGACTCTTTCCAGCGCCTCCATCGCCCGACGTTTGCGCTCGGCCGGCTCCACCCGCGAGCCGTTGCGGCTGTATTGCAGCGGCAGCATCACTTGCTTGAACGCCGGAGCCCGCTGCAAAAGGTTGAAGGATTGGAAGACGAAGCCGATCTCCCGGCCACGGATGACGGCCAGCTGGTTGTCGTTCATCTGGCTGACATCCACCCCGTTCAGGTGATAGGCGCCGGTGGTGGGGGTGTCCAGGCAGCTGATGATGTGCATCAGGGTGGATTTCCCTGAGCCGGACGGCCCCATGATCGCTACCCATTCTCCTTCTTCAATGTTGAAGGTGACCCCGCGCAGGGCGTGGACCTCCACCGTGCCCATGTGGTAGACTTTGGTCAAATTCTCGGTTTCAATCAGGCTCATTTCAAGGCCTCCCTCCACCGCCCAAGAGGCCGCCCAGGCCCTGGATGCGGAAACCGTCGGATGCTTCGGGTGTCGTGGCCGCCGTTGTCACCTGGGTCACGACCCCGATGATGTCGCCCTCGGCGAGCCCGTCCACGATTTCCACATTGCCGCCCAGGCTTTGGCCGATGGTCACCGGGGTCCGTTCAAACTGGCCCTCGGTCGTCTGTCGCATCACGTAAGCCTGCTCGCCTTCTAACTGCACGGCGCGCTGGGGCAGATAGAGCACATTGTCCCACTGCGCGGTGATGATTTCCAGGTCGGCTAACATGCCGGGCCGAACGGCAGCCGGCCTTTCGCTGAGGCGTACGGTGATCGGATAGATCGCCACGCCGGAGGAGACTTCCGCCGCCGGCGCGATTTCCGTCACCTCGCCGGGGATGACCAGGTCGTTGAGCGTGGCAATTGTGGCCTGGGCGCTTTGACCGGTGTGCACCTGCGTGACGTCGGACTCGTCCAGCGAGACCTCCACCTCCAGCGCGCTCAGGTCCGCGACGGTGATGGCCGAACCGGAGGCCATTTCGCCGACGGCCACGTTCAGCGCTGTGATCACGCCGTCAAACGGCGCGACCAGCGTGGCCTGCGCGAGCTGCCGCTGGGTCTTATCCAGGGCCAGCTGCGCCTGTTGAACGTTGAGCTGGGCGGTTTGGATTTCAGCGGTGGTCGCCCCGGCCTTCAACTCTTCCAGATTGGCCTGGGCCTGCTCGACACTGCTCCAGGCCGCGGCCAGCTCGGCTTTAGTGGGCCCCGCTGTGCCGATTTCGTAAGCCGCTTTGGCTTTGTCATAGGCTATCGTCGCGCTTTGAAGGGAGGCCGCCGATCGTCCCCCGGACCGTTCGTAGTTGCCCTGGGCCTGCTGCACCGCTTTGGCTGCCAGATCCAGAGTATTCTGCAGCTGCACCAACTCGGCGGCGGAAGGTCCCGCCTTCACCTGAGCGTAGCTGGCTCTGGCGCTGGCCAACGACGCTTCGGCCGCGGCGAGCTCCGCTTGAGTCGGCCCGGCCAGCGTCTGCTCCAGCTGAATTTGCGCCTTGTCCAGATCAGCCTGGGCTTGCGTCACCGCCAGCTCCAGCGTCGTTGAATCCAGGCGCAGCAAGGGCTGCCCGGCTTTGACCTGCTCTCCGACCTTCACATAGATTTCGGCCACCCGCCCTGAGGTAGCAAACGCGAGCGCCCGTTCCTGAACCACGGCCAGGTTGCCGCTGCTCTCAATAGAATCTTGCAAAGTCCCCCGCGTCACCACTACCATTTCGGTGATTTGGTCCGACGTTTGCGCCTTCACCGTGTTGGGCTTCAGCACGTAGATGTATCCCAGCACGCCGCCTACCAGCAGCACTATTCCCCCGATGAGCCACAGCCACGACTTTTTATGCATTTTCATGAACCTCCTCGCTTTTCAGATCCCTTTCACGGCCCCATGGGCGGCATCCCACCCGCGGGCCCCCCGCCGTCGAAGCCGGGCCCGCCACCGGGGAAGAAGCTTTGAGTGTCCGTTTGGGTGGTCAAACTGGAGATGACCACGACGTCGCCTTCCTGGAGTCCTTCGGTGATGGCTACCTCGGTGTCCGATTGAGCGCCAATTTGGACCGGTGTCAGCACAAAACCGGCGAGCAAACCGCTGCTCTGACCGGCACGGAACGCGGGGCGCTGGCCGGCCGCGCCGCTCTGCGCTCCTCTGCCTGACGTCTGTCCGGCGCCGCCGCTCTGAGGGAACCCGGCGCCGCTGCCGGGGCCCATTTGCATCGTATCGGTCAAAGTCTCGCCCTCTCGCAGCTGGCGCAGGACGAAAGTCCGTTCACCCAGGTACTGCACCGCGCTCACCGGGATCAGCAGCGCGTCGTCCGCTGCGGCCGTCACGATGGTCACGTTGGCGGTCATGCCGGGGCGGATCAGCGCCTCGCCGGTGGGGGATACGACCACGGTCACCGGGTAGATCGCTACGCCGTTCTCTAGATTCGCCGTCGGCGCGATCGCCGTCACCGTGCCAGTCAGCACCAGGTCGTTGAAGGCATCTAGCGTCACCTGGGCTGGCTGTCCCACCGCGACCTGAACGACGTCCGACTCATCGAGTTGAACTTCCACTGCCAGCGCTTGCAGGTCGCCGAGCACCATAGCCGTGCCACTGGCTGAGTCGCCGACCGCGATGTTGACCGCCGTGATCGTGCCGGAGAAGGGCGCGACCAGTGTGGCTTGCTTCAGGTTGTACTGCGCCAGTTCCAGGGCGGTTCGGGCCTTTTGGACGCTGATTTCGGCCAGCTGCACTTCCGCCTCAGAGGGTTGTTCTTGGAGCTGATCCAGGCTGGCCTGGGCTTGCTGGACTTTGGCCCATGCGGCCTGGCGTTCGGGGGTGGTAGCTCCCTGCATCACTGCCTGGTAAGAAGCCAGGGCGTTCTCATACGACGCCTGAGCTTCCCAAAGGTTGGTGGCAATGGGGGAGTAGTTCACCTCGGCGCGCCAGCTGCCGCCGGCCTGGTCGTAGGCTGCCTGCGCCGATTCCAGGCTGATTCTGGCCTGTTCGAGGGAAAGTTCGGCCTGGGTGGCCTCGGCCCCGGTGGGGCCGCGGGTCGTTTCGGCGTAGCTGGCTTTAGCGCTGGCCAGCGCGGATTCGGCAGCGGCGAGCTCGGTCGCACTCGGCCCCGCCATGGTCTGAGAGAGGGTAATTTGGGCCTGCAGCAGGGCAATTTCTGCCTCCGTGACCGCATGGGCCAGATCGGTCGTTTCCAGACGCGCCAGCGGTTGCCCGACCTGTACTTCATCGCCTGCTTTGACCAGCACTTCGGCAATCGTGCCGCTGCTGCCAAACGCCAGGTTCACCGTCTCAACAGGGGTCAAACTCGCACTGCTGTCAACCGTTGCTCGGAGCGAGCCCCGCGTCACCACAGACGTCTCCAGGCTGTCGGTCGTGGCGGTGGAGGTAGCGGCAGTCGTCTGCCGATAGAAGAAATAGCCGCCCACGCCGGCCCCTATCACCCCAACACTCAGGAGGATCATCAACCACTTTTTTCGCTTCATGCACTTTCACCTCCGTAAGAAATGTGGCTATCATAGCGGGAAATTGTGGAGAAAATATGGAGATCCGGCTCATAAGTGATGAAGGTTCCAGAGGTGAACAAGTGTGACCGGGCGGGAAGGTCGCCCAAGCTTCATCGCGGAGCGCGTGGAAATGGAAGGGTTGAGCGGGAGTGGGGAGGGGAAAAAAATTGGTGGATACAGGCCCGGCAGCGACATCCGGCGTCGGGCGTCGGGTGATTTAAGGCGTCACCCTCGCACGACCAAATCAAAGGCTGACTTTGGCCTGACTTCTGAAAAGTAGTAGTCTTCGACGCCGTCCCAGAGCGTGTGCCAGCGTTTTAGAAAGCGCTGATCGCTTTCGCGCCGGTCTAGCCGTTGATGCCGTTCGGCGACCGGGACATCCACCAGCACGGCCAGATCAATCAAATCGGCAATCTCTGGATTTGCAGAATAAGCGCCTTCGAGAATGATCACTTTTGCCGGCTGTTTTTCGACTGCATGGGGGCTTAGCCCATACGTCCCATCCGGGCGCATCCCCGAGACAAAGTCAAAGGGAAACCATCGCGCCGGTCGGCCGGCGAGGAGGGGCTCCAGGGCGTCAGTGCGCAGCCTGGCCCAATCAAACACGTCCCTGACTCTCTCCGGGATTGAACGCGTGTCCCATTCCCAATCGGGAATGGAGGCGGAATAGAAATCGTCGAGCGGGATCACGACAGACTCAATTTCCTGCTCCAGCATGGCAGCCAAAGTGGACTTGCCCGCGCCGCTGCCCCCATCCAGGGCGACCAGAATTGGCGAACGGTGGACGAGGATTTGGCGGATCGCGGTCACAATTTGGGAACATGCCGCCGCTAATTCAGACATCAGGCGTTTATCCCTTCAGGGTATTCTGGCTTACTGGGGGAGTTC
>JAAZNO010000268.1 GCA_012798275.1 Chloroflexota bacterium | reverse complement strand
GCCGTTGGCGAGGCTCTCGTGGAGATAGCGACGACGGTGCGGCGTTACAAGAGCGAGCGCGGCTTATCGCTCGGTGCAGAGCTGGCGGAGCTGCGCATCACGGCGGAGGAGCCGCTGGCAGAGCAGCTCGTAGCGGCTGAAGAAGACTTGTGCAGCATCACCCGTGCAAAATCGGTGGTGGTGGAGGTTGCCGCGACAGACTTGCATGTGAGCATCGCCTGACAAATGTACTGTGAACTTCAGTTCACCTGGTTTTGCGAACTAAAGTTCGCGGCACCCTGGCCGATGAATTGTGATTTGCAATCGTAACGCGTACTTCAGTTCGCCAGATTACTGTGTGGTACACGGGCTTGGGGGAAGAAACTATGTCTAATCGAGAGTACAAACCCTTCTACCGTTGCCGGTTGCCGCATTGGCAACCTCGAAGTGTACCGATTTTTCTGACGTGGCGGCTGGCTGGTTCGTTGCCAAAGCATGTTTTAGAAGCGTTAACCGCCGAGCGCGCAGCTTTGGAACGCGACCCGCGTTGGAAGGATCTGAACATTGATTGGGGCGTCATACAGCGCAAGCGTTTGTTTGGCAAATGGGATGAGGACTTGCATCAGAGCGACGTTGGCCCGCGTTGGCTGACGCAGCCTGAGGTTGCGGAGTGCGTGCGTCAGGTTTTGCATGATGGCGCAGAGTCGTTTTACGTGCTGCATGCCTATACGCTGATGCCCAATCATATCCACGTTTTGTTGACGCCGCGTGAAAATTCCCAAACGGACAATCCTTTCCCGCCAGGCGTCATCACCCAGCGGTAATTGTTCAGCCTGGTGTCGGGTAGCTCGACGGCGATGGATGAACCTTTGTGATCTGCAGCCTTTGCCCCTCCCCCAGCCCCCTCCCCGACGGCGCAAACGCCGTTGGGGAGGGGGAGAAAAAATAAGGGGGCTTTGCAGGCGGGCGTAGCCCGCCTGCAAAGCCCCACAAAAAAAGTTTCCCCTTCCCCCCGCGCGCAGCGCGGGGGGAAGGGGAAGGGGATAGGGGGCAAGAATTGATTCTTAATCTTCAGCAACCGTCAGGAAATCTTGCGTTTTTTTAGTCAGTGGCTGAACAGTTACACCCAGCGAATCAAAGGCATTTCTTCCCGTCAAGCCAATGTGGTATTGGAGAGGACTGGGCAATCATTTTGGGCGCATGAGTCTTACGACCACTGGATTCGCAACCCGCAGGAGTTCGAGCGCGTGGCGGCGTACATCGTGAATAACCCGGTCAAGGCTGGGCTGGTGACAGACTGGCGTGCCTGACCCTGGACGTGGGCGGCGGAAGAGCTGCTGATATAATCTCGCACTTTCAAACTCGTGGTACAATGCATTCGATTCGATGAAGGAGTAACTCAATGACCGACTTATCCAAAACCTACAATCCAAAAGAACACGAATCCCGGCTCTATGCCTGGTGGGAATCCCAGGGCTATTTCAAGCCGCGCCCCTCAGACGGCCCGCGTTTCTGCATCACCATGCCGCCCCCCAACGTGACCGGCATTCTGCACCTCGGCCACGCGATGACCGCTGCGCTGGAGGATTTGATGACGCGCTACTATCGGATGCGCGGCTATGAGACCCTGTATCTCCCCGGCACGGATCACGCCGGCATCGCCACCCAAAATGTCGTGGAGCGCGAACTCGCCAAAGAGGGGCTGACCCGCCACGACCTGGGCCGCGCCGCGTTCATCGAGAAGGCGTGGGAGTGGAAAGGGAAGATGCACGCCCGCATTACCGATCAGCACCGACAGCTCGGCGTCTCCTGCGATTGGGATCGCGAGCGCTTCACCCTCGATGCGGCCCTGAGCCGCGCCGTGCGCATGGCCTTCGTCACCCTCTATGAGCGCGGCCTCATCTACCGCGGGCCGTATATGGTGAACTGGTGCCCGCGCTGTGAGTCTGCCATCTCTGACCTGGAAGTCGAGCCGCAGGAGCACGCCAGTCACCTGTGGTATGTCCGCTATCCCGTCCGCAACGCCGATTGGGACGGCCCCCACGCTCCATGGGGCAGCGGACACTGGGCCGAGGGCGCGACCGAATTCATTATGATGGCGACCACGCGCCCGGAGACGATCCTGGGCGATAGCGGGGTCGCCGTGCATCCCACCGATGCGCGCTGGGCGCGGTTAGTGGGACAGGTCGCCGTGCTGCCCGCGCTCGGGCGTGAGATTCCCATCGTGGCGGACGAGGCTGTGCTGCCGGAGTTCGGCACGGGCGCGGTCAAGGTCACGCCGGCGCACGATCCCACCGATTACGAGATTGGCCTGCGCCATAACCTCGCGCAGATTGACGTGATGACGCCCACCGGCCTGATGAACGCGGCCGCCGGTCCCTACGCGGGACTGGAGCGCTACGAGTGTCGGCGGGCCATCGTCGCCGACTTTGAGAAGGAAGGACTGCTGGTTAAAGTGGAACCGTATCAGCACACGGTGGGCCACTGTCAGCGGTGCGACACCATCATCGAGCCGCGCATCAGCACTCAATGGTTCGTCCGCACCCGGCCGCTCGCGGCGCAGGCGATGGAGGTCGTGCGCAACGGGACGATGCGCATCATCCCCGACCATTTTGAGAAGGTGTGGTTCCATTGGATGGAGAACATCCGCGACTGGTGCATCAGCCGGCAGCTGTGGTGGGGCCATCGCATTCCGGTCTGGTACTGCGACGATTGCGGCCAGCAGTGGAGCGCGCTGGAAGATCCGACCCGCTGTCCCCAGTGCGGCAGCAGCGCCATCCGCCAGGACGAGGATGTGCTCGACACGTGGTTCTCTTCCGGGCTGTGGCCCTTCTCCACGCTTGGCTGGCCCGATAGGGACGCGCCGGATTTGCAGCGTTTCTTCCCCAACGACGTGCGTGAGACCGGCTATGACATCCTCTTCTTCTGGGTAGCGCGCGAGACGATGCTCTCGCTGGCGCTGTTGGACCAGGCGCCTTACGCCACCGTGTACCTGCACGGCCTTATCCGCAACGAGCGCGGCGAGAAAATCAGCAAATCCATGCCCGATGCGTGGAAATACGATCCGCTTTACATCATTGACGAGTATGGGACCGATGCGCTGCGCTACACGTTGGTGACTTCCTCTACGCCCGGCAACGACATGAACCTGGACATGCGCCGCATCGAGGGGGCGCGCAATTTTGCCAACAAACTCTGGCAGGCAGGGCGCTTCATCCTGAACAACCTGGAGAAGGCCGAACCGCGCCTGGGCGAGTTGCTGCTGGAAGATCGCTGGATCCTCAGTCGCCTGCAGCGGCTCACAGACGAGGTGACGGGGTCGCTGGAGACCTTCCAGTATGGCGAGGCCGGCCGGCGCGTGCGGGATTTCCTGTGGGACGAGTTCTGCGACTGGTACATCGAGGCGACGAAGGTTCGGCTGTACGATGACGCCGCCGACAAAGGCACGCCGCTCGCGGTGCTGCTCGCCGTGCTGGAACAATCCCTGCGGTTGCTGCACCCGTTTATGCCGTTCGTCACCGAGGCACTGTGGCAGGCGCTGCCCGCCTCAGCGAAATCCGGGGAGGCTTTGATCATCGCCGCGTGGCCCGAGGCCGACGTGACCCGCCTGGACGACGTCGCTGAGGCGCAGATGGGCGTGTTGATGGAGCTCGTGCGCGGCATTCGCAACGTGCGCGCGGAGTACAACGTGGAGCCGGGCAGGCGCATCCCCGCGCTTATCGCCGCGGGCGAGCTCGCCCCGGCGCTGGAAGCGCGCCGCCCGGTGCTGGAGCTCCTGGCGCGGCTGGATCCGACCACGTTGACCCTCACCGCGCAGGCCGAACCGCCAGCCCAGGCCGCCTCGGTGGTGGTGGGCGATGTGGCGGCCTACCTGCCGCTTGCCGGACTGGTGGATCTCGACGCGGAGCGCGCTCGCTTGCAGAAGGCGCTGGCCCAGCTGGAAGGGCACATCCAGGGCAATCGGGCCAAACTCGGCGGGCCGTTCGCGGAGAAGGCCCCCGCCGACGTCGTCGCTGCCGCGCGTCAACGCCTGGCAGAGATGGAGGCCGAAGCGGCGCAACTGCGTGAACAGCTGGGGCGATTGGGATAACGGGTGAGGGGAAACGGGTGAGGGGTAATGGGTGAAGGGTAACGGGTGAGGGGTAATGGGTGGAAGGGTGGGGGTTCCAATTCCATTACTCATTACTCATTACTCATTACTCATTACCCATCACCCATCACTTATCGCCCTCTCACCCTCTCACCTCATTACTTGCATTGAAGGAGGCACTATCATGTCACCCAATAAACGACAACAAAAACTGGAACGCAAAGCTGCTAAACGCAAGAAACAGAAAGCACAGCAGCGTAGCCGACCCGTGGCGGGACGCAAGGCGCAGTTGCGTCTGGCGGCGACGTGGCCGGTGATGGAATGCTGGGTCAATCGGGACTGGCGAGATCCGACGAAACTCAATCAGGTTGTGCTCGCGCGGCGCGATCCGACTACCGGCATGGTAGCGCTTGCCAGTTACCTGGTGGATCGCGCCTGTCTGGGGGTCAAGAACGCCCTGGTCGCCAACTTCCCCACGGCGCAGGAGTATCGGGAGCGGTTTTTGCGAGGCGTTCAGGAGCGCCAGGACATGATCCAGGTAGATGTGAACCTCGCGGCCGCCATTATCAAAGCCGGACTGGATTACGCCGCGAGCCTCAAGCTCCACCCGCACCGCGATTATGCCGAAGCTGCCCTCTTGTTGGGCGACGCCGACCCCACCGCTGTCACCGAGGAGATTCCCGTGGGCGGTCCAGAGGGCAAGCCCTTCTTTATCGCCGGACCGTATGACAACCCCACAAAAATCATCGCGCACCTGGAGCGGCTCCTCGGGCCGGAGGGCTATCACTTCATGGCGCCATTGGATCCTGCGACCGGCATGTTCCTGGAATCTGAAGATGAAGAGGATTGGCTGGAGATCGAGGATGAGGCCGAGGATGAGGACGAGTAAATCCCCATGCGCTGGTGGCTGACGCTCATCCTGTTGGGACTGATGGCGGGCTGCACTGCGCCGCAGCTGGAGCCCGCGTTCACAAGCACGCCGCTGCCGACCGCCACGCTCCCCCCGACAGCGACGGCGACGCTCACGCCCACTTCCACGGCCACCGCGACATCCACACCGACGCCCACAGCGACGGCGACGCCTACCACGACGCCGACGCCTGATCCCTACGCCGGCTTGACGATCGCGGATCTGGCGGCGCGCTCCTATGGCGGCGGCGCGATTACGGTCGAGGAGACGCTCGCGGTCACCTCGGCCTTTACGCGCAGCTTGATCACCTATCCCAGCGACGGCTTGACGATCTACGGCTTCATCAATGTGCCGCGGGGCGCGGGGCCCTTCCCGGTGGTGTTGGTCCTTCATGGCTACATCGCGCCGGAGGTCTACACCACGGTGGCCTACACGACCCGGTATGCGGATGCTCTGGCGCGCGCGGGATACATCGCCATTCACCCCAATTTGCGCAATTTCCCCCCGTCAGATACCGGCCCCGATCCCTTCCGGGTGGGCATCGCCGTGGACACGCTCAATCTGCTGGCGCTCGTGCGGGAGACGGCGGGACAGCCCGGCTTGCTGGCGCGGGCGGACGGCACGCGCGTGGGTATTTGGGGGCACAGCATGGGAGGCGGCGCGGCGATTCGCGTCATCACAGTAGATCCGGGAATCCGTGCGGCCGTGCTCTACGGCTCGATGAGCGCCGATGAGAAGCTCAACTACGAACGGGTTCGCTACTGGTCGGGCGGAACGCGCGGCGAGGAAGAGCTCGCCGTCTCGGAGGCCGATCTGGAACGGATTGCGCCGCTCTTTCATCTGGAGCGCATCCAGGCCGCGGTAAGCATCCATCACAGCGATGCTGACACGACCGTCCCGCTGGAATGGTCGCTGGATCTGTGCGCACGGTTGCAGGCGTTGGGCAAGACCGTGGAGTGCTTCACCTACAGCGGCCTGCCACACACTTTCCGCGGGGAGGGGGACGCGCTTTTCATGGAGCGCTACCTTGCCTTCTTCGACCGGTATTTGAAGTGACGCGAGGGGTGCCGGGGTGCCATGGCCGCTTGCGACGTTCAGCCTGACGTCAGCTCGCCGCGCAGGTCGCTCTGGATCAGGCGCCGGAGCGTGGGGAGAGGGTATTCCTGGCTGAAGAGATAGAAGAGCTTCGCCAGCGCCGCTTCGACGGTCATGTCGTAGCCGCTGAGCACGCCCGCTTCCGCCAGCGCCGAGCCGGTGGCATAGCCGCGGAGGTTCACGCTGCCCTTGAGGCATTGAGTGCAGTCCACGATGACCATCCCGCGCCGTGTCGCTTCGCGTAGCGAGTCCATGAACACGGGGTCGTTCGTCGGACCGTTGCCGACCCCGTAGGCTTCCAGCACCAATCCTTGCAGGGGCGCTTCCAGCACCGTCTGGAAGTACTCCGTGGGCATGCCGGGGAACAGGTGCAGGACGCCGATGCGCGCCGCTTGGATGGGGCGCACTTCGAGAGTGTCGGGCATGGTGGGAAGTGGGCGGATGGCCTTCCAGTTGATCGCGATCTCGATGCCGACGGTGCCCAGCGGCGGGTAATTGGGTGAGGCGAAGGCGTCGAAGCCCACCGCGTTGATTTTGCTCGCGCGACAGCCTCGCAGCAGCACGTCCCCAAAATAGAGGCAGACTTCGGGGATGGGGTAGTTGGCCGCGAGCAACAGCGCGGTGATGAGATTTTCGCGGGCGTCGTTACGCACTTCATAGAGCGGGATCTGCGAGCCGGTGAGGATGACGGGTTTGCGCAGCCCCTGCAGCATGAACGCCAGCGCCGAGGCTGTGTACGCCATCGTATCCGTCCCGTGCAACACGATGAAACCGTCGTAGTCCTCGTCATGCGCGGCGATGTCCTGAGCGATGTATCGCCACTCCGCCGGCGTGATGTTGGAAGAATCCAGCAGCGGCGTGTACTCGTGGATGTCGTATTCGGGTACGAGGGGGGAACGCAACTCTGGCAGCGCTGCCAGCTGCGCTTCCAGGAAGCCGGGAGCGGGGGCGTATCCGCTCGAAGTCCCTTGCATGCCCATGGTCCCCCCGGTGTAGGCGATGTAAATGCGCTTT
>JAAZNO010000035.1 GCA_012798275.1 Chloroflexota bacterium | reverse complement strand
TCGAGCTCGGTCCGCGCCTCGTCGTAGCGCTCGGCCCGCAGCAGGAGCGCCCCCAGCTCCAGGCGTGGATCAGCCAGCAGCTCCGCCGGCGGGACCCGGAGGACGGTGGGATCGGCGACTCCCAGCCAGGAGGCCAGCCATGGGAAGACGGCGTCCTGTTCGGCGGCCTCGCCGCAGGGGCGGGGATCTCCGGCGGGCGCCTCGAAGGGAGCGCGCCCGGCAAGCAGATCCGCCGCTCGCAAGCCGTAATAGCTCCATGGCGCCGACGCTGCCGTGCGGCTGAGGATTGCTGTGCCGGTCACGATTTCCCCGGCCTCGAGGGCGGTCTTCCCCAGCCAGAACTGTGCCGCCTGCGCCCGCTCGTCGGCGGGATACCAGCGCGTGAGTTCTTCCCAGGCCGCGGTCGCGCCGGGGCTGTCGCCGGCCTGATACCGCAGCAGCCCGGCGCGGAAACGGGCAGCCGGGGCGCCGTCGTCGTCGGGATACCGATCGGCGAGCTCCAGGTACGCGAGGGCCGCGGCTGGCAGGTCGCCGTCGCCCTCGAGCAACTGCGCCGCGCTCCACAGCGCTTCGGGCGCGCGGACATGATCGGGCAGGGACTCCGGCAGGGAGCGGTAGGCGGCGATGGCTTCGGGAAGCCGTCCCAGCGCGGCCAGCGCTCGCGCTTTGCCGATGACCGCGCTGCCCCAATAGGCGTCGTCGGGATGGGTGTCGAGCAGGATTTGGAATTCGTTGAGCGCCAGCTCGGGGCTGCCGGCCTCCAGGTATGCCATCCCGGCGAAGTAGTGCGCTTCGCCGGTGTGCGCTGCATCGGCGCGGACGTAGCGTCCCAGGGCCAGTACCGCAGCGGAATAGGATTGGGCGTAGTAGTTGATTTTTCCCCGCAGCAGCTCGTTGACGGGGACCTCGTTTTCCACCAGCCAGGCCAGCGCAGGATGGGAGAACGTGGCCTCTTCGGGGTAAGTGGTGATGAGATCGAGGTAGCGCCGCTGGGCCTCCGTGGCGTCGCCGAAGAGGCGCGCTGTTTCTGCCGCCTGATACATGATCCGCGCCCGGTACGCGGGGATGCGGGAGACGGCGAGGATGGCATCGTAGGTAGCCAGTGCTTCGGGATAGGCCTGCAGCGCGCTGTAGGTGAGCGCGCGTTTTTCCTGGAGGAAAACCTGCCGATCCAACGCCGTAGCGAGGTCGAGCGCGGCATCGTAGGCCGTGAGGGCTTCGGTGTAGACCCCGCCGGCGAAGAGCGCATCGCCGAGCCATGGGTAGATGTAGGGCGCGAGTAGGGGAGCGGCGGTCAGCGCGCTGCGATAGTAGGGCGCGGCGGCCAGCGGGTCGCCATTGGCCGCGAGCGCGTCGGCGAGGAACAGCTGCAATTCCGCCTGGCGGGGATCCGCTGGCGGAAGGGTCGCCGTCAGGTCGCGGAGCAGGGGCAGTCCCTCGGCGGCCCGTCCCTGCGCGATCAGCGTCTTGCCAAAGCCCACCGCGGCGCGCAAGGCGTCATCCTGTGGAATAGAGGAGAGCGGCAACAACTGCCCATAAGCGGCGGCAGCGGTCTCCCAATCTCCCACGCGGTAGGCCTCTTCTGCCTGACTCAGCAGGACGGCTGGCTCCGGGGTGGGGGTGGGCGAAGGTGTCGGCGAGGGTGTGGGGAAGGGCGTCGGCGTGAGCATCGCCGTGAGGGAGGGCGACGGGGCCATCGTGGCGGTCATGGGCGACGTCCCCGGTCCGCTGGCGGGGAGAAATGCGCTGCATCCTGCGAGCAGGAGCGCCATAAGCCAGAAAGAGAGACGCTTCATGCGTCCATTATCGAAGAAAGCGGGGGGGTGTCAACTTCTGGGGCGGGCACCGTAAAGGAGGTCTCTCATGCCTGTGTCAGGGAGGGATTCCGTCCTCGCCGACCGCCGCGAGTGAGGATATTCATGTCAGCCGGTGCCCATTGGGCCCGGCTCTGGGGCAGGTGCTAGGCCAGCTCCAGCCGCTGATGAAGGGCCGCCTGGCGTTCATCCATCCGCTCGAAAAACTTGACGCCTTTTGTCATTGGCCCTATAATAAAAGTGGCGTTTCAATCTCAGCCGAAAGGAGTGTGGTTTCATGAGCAAGAAGTACACGGTGAAGGCCGGCGACAGTCTGCGGAAGATTGCGAAGGAGCTGCTCGGCGATGCTGAGAAGTGGGAGGAGATCTATGCCGCCAATAAGGCGATCATCAAGGATCCGAACGTCATTCAGCCCGGGATGGAGCTAGAGATTCCAGAGGACAAGCCCAAAGTCAGTCTGATGGGCAAGACCAAATAATCCGGCTGAAACTTTTGACATCCGGCGAGGGGTTTTCTTTCGCCGGATGTCGTTATGGGGGACTTGCGCAGCCTGGCGGAGGAGGAATCCCCCGGACAGAAGCCGACTGTTAAGAATAACGTGGGCACGTGGGCGCGTGTGGCAGAGGCTGCGACAACTCTCTACTCACAGCTCACGGCTCCTTATTTTCGAAGGGGCATTTGCTTTGCCTGGCTTTCATGCTAAAACTAAGCGCGTGAGCCGGTCGCCGACGGGATGTGATCGCTCGCCGCAGGTCGCGTTTGCCTGGATCCTAAATTCACACAACGGGAGGTATCTCTGACATGGAAAAACCGCGCCCCAAACTTGATTTTCAGAAGACGTTCCTCATCGGTTTCGGTTTCTTTGGCATCAGCGTCATGTGGAAGCTCTACAACGACTACGTGCCCATCTTCCTCCAGGCGGGCAATCCGCTCTTCGAGGGGACGACGAAGACCTCGGGCTTTGGGTTGGGACCGGGCCTCACTGGCCTCATCATGACCCTGGACAACATCGTGGCCCTCTTCCTCCTGCCGCTCATCGGCCTCTGGAGCGACCGCGTCTGGTCGCCGAAACTGGGGGGACGCCGCAAGCCCTTCATCGTCACGCTCGCGCCGATCTCGATAATCGCTTTCATCCTCATTCCCTTCATCGTGCGGATGATTCCCCCCGAGCTCAACGGCATGACGGAGCAGCTGCGACAGCCGCTGGCGTTCTTCATCGTCGCTGTCGGCATCTTCATCACGACCATGGCCGGCTTCCGCACGCCGGTGATCTCGCTGATGCCCGATCTCACCCCCTCGCCGTTGCGGAGTCAGGCTAATGGCATTATCAACCTCATGGGGGGCCTGGGTGGCATCCTCATCACGCTGGTAGGGGCCTTCCTTTACAACGTAAGCATCACCTTGCCTTTCATCGTCAGCGGGGTGTTGATGGTGTTGGCGGTGCTGATGCTGATTTTCTTCGTCAAAGAGCCGCGACAGCTGGGCGAGGCTGGCGAGGCGCGCGAGGAGGAAGGGGCTTTCGATGCGCTCAAGGGCGTGCGCCGCATCTCTCCGGCGGCGCGGAAAAGCCTGCTCCTGCTGATGCTTTCGATTTTCTTCTGGTTTGTGGGTTACAACGCCATCGAGACTTTCTTCACGTCTTACGGCGTCAACGTGTTGCACATCGCTGAGAACCAGGCGTCGCTGCTCTTCAGCATTTCCTTCATTGCCTTCGTTCTCTTCTCCATCCCCAGCGGCTACATCGCAGCGCGCATTGGCCGCAAACGCACCATCACGATAGGCCTGGGAGTCTTTGCCGGGCTGCTGCTCATGGGATTCTTCGTCCCCAACATGATCGTCATCGGCATCGCGCTGGCCCTGGGCGGCGTCGCCTGGAGCCTGGTGAATATCAACAGCCTGCCGATGGTCATTGACACGTCCGATAGCGACGCCAACATCGGCACCTTCACGGGATTGTATTATCTGGCTTCCCAGCTGGCGGCCATCGTCGGGCCGATTCTCAATGGGTATCTCATCGAGCATTTCAGGAACTACAACCTGGTCCTGCTGATGCCGGTGATTTTCTTCATCCTGGCGGCGTTCTCGATGCAGGGCGTCACGCGCGGGGAAGCGAAAGTCCACGCCTGATCACCCGCCCCTTTCCTTGCTTGAGGGCTTGGGGGAAGGGGTCGGTGAATTTTATTGGCTTATGTCAGGCTGGGGAGTTCATCCCCAGCCTGTGCATTTTGAATTCTTCACGCCTCTGCGGCGAAAATTTTTTGCGTCGCCATCTCATCTTCCCCGCACCCACAAGACGCGATCTTTGCCTGCCAGGTCCTGCAGGAGGCGGCATTCGGCGGCGGGAAAGGTCGCCCTGGCCAGCGCCAGCGCCGCGGCCCCCTGCTGCTCGCCGATCTCCATCAGTAGCATCCCGCCGGGGCGCAGGCTCGCGGGCGCCTGCGCCAGCAAGCGCTGCACGGCATCGAGTCCCTCTTCCCCACCGAGGAGCGCCAGGGCCGGCTCCCGGCGCACGGAGACCGGCAACGTCTCCCACTCGCTCTCGGCGACGTAGGGCGGATTGCTGACGATGAGGTCTACCGGCTCCGGCAGCGGCGCGAGCAGATCCCCTTCCAGGAAGCGGATGCGTTCGGCGACGCCGTGCCGCGCCGCGTTCAGCCGCGCGACCTCCAGTGCTGCTGCCGAGAGGTCCACCGCGTAACACCGCGCCTGCGGCAGGTGCCGGGCGAGCGTCACGATGATGCAGCCCGATCCCGTCCCCACATCGGCAATGCGGGGAGCGAGGCCGGCGTGCGCGAGCGCCGTTTCCACGAGCAATTCGGTCTCCGGGCGGGGGATGAGCACGGCCGGCGTGACGGTGAACTCGAGGCCGAAGAACTCGATGTGGCCGGTGATGTAGGGCAGCGGCTCCCCGGTGGCGCGACGCTGTACCCAGCTGCGGTAGGTCGTCGCCGCCATCGGGGGCAAGGGCGCGTCGAGGTGCGCCAGCAGCGTGGCGCGGTTGCAGCCGAGGAGCGCCGTCAGCAGCAGCTCGGCTTCGAGGCGCGGCTGTTCTGTGATGGGCGCGAGCTGTTCCGTGGCCCATCGCCGCGCCGTCTCCAGGTCGCTCAGCGGCACCGTCTCCATTTCTTTTATACTTCCCACGGTCACAATCTTTCATTAGTAACCGTTCAGCTACCAGCCAGGGAACGGCATAGATTTCCGGGTAATTGCTGGAAATTAAGAATTAAACTTGGTTATACGCATAATCTTTTACCTTCCCTGTCCCCTGGCTCCTTCCCCCCGCGCCGCGGGGGGAAGGAGAACTTTTTTTGTGGGGTTTTGCAGGCGGGCGCAGCCCGCCTGCAAAACCCTTTATTTTTTTCGCCCCCTCCCCAACGGCGCACACGCTGTTGGGGAGGGGGCTGGGGGAGGGGAAAAAGCTTCCAAGTCACAAAAGTTCATCCATCGCTGTCTGGCTGCCTGGCGCCAGGCTAAACAGCTACGAGATTTGAAAGATTACGACCATGAACAGTATAGATTCTCAGGTCCCAAATTTGGCCCGGTGGGATTTTGTGGGGGCGTCAGCGAAAAACGCTTTCTGGCGCACACACGCCAGGCAATACGGGGCGCGATCCCCCGGCGCGGCGGGAGTTATCGCACGACTCCCGCGCGTCGCAGCTCTTCCAACACCACGCGCTTGAGCGGCGTTGCCGTGCTCAGGCTGAGATAGCGTCCCCCGCGCGCGCTCACGGCCTGACGCAGGGCAGCCTGCCAGGCGGTGCGGCGCTCCTGGTACGCCGCGAGTGTCGCCCCATCCAGCGTCACATCACGGTGCGCGCCGCTTTCCACATCCACGAGGCGCAGCTCGCCCCGCAGCGTCGGCTCGAGCTCCTCCGGCGTGAGCAGATGGAGCAGGACGACTTCGTGCCCACGCGCGGCGAGCGTCGCCGCGCCGGACTCCAGCCCCGCCGCGTCGTAGCCGTCGGTGAGGAGCAGGATCAGCGCGGGACGCGGCGCGCGGGCTGCCAGACGCGCTCCCAGGTCCCGCAGCGCCGGTCCGAGCGCTGTCGCGCCGGCGGGATTGAGGGAAGCGAGCCGCTCGCGCCATTCGCTCAGCCATTCGCCGCCGGAATGCGGCCCCCAGAGCGGGACGGCGCTCTCCTGTTGCAGCCACATTCCCCGCAGCGCGTCGCCGCCGAGCAGGGCGATGCCGCCTAACGCCTCGGCGAGCGCGCGCGTCGCGGGCCAGCGGTCGCCCCAGCCCATCGAGGCGCTGCTGTCGAGGGCCACGATCACGGCGAGATCGGCTTCTTCTTCATAGAGCCGCACGTAGGCGCGATCGGAGCGCGCGTAGAGGTTCCAATCCACGCGGCGGGGGTCGTCGCCGGGGGTGTAGTCCCGAAAATCGGCGAATTCCAGCCCGGCGCCGCGCCGCGCGGAGCGACGTTCCCCCCAGGTGCCCCAGCCCTTGCGCCCGTGAACCACGAAGCGCAGCCGCGAGAGCCAGGTGAGGTTAGTCTGGGGAGGAGAAGCCGGGGCAGGGATCATGTGGAATCACCGGTGAGGGGCGCGGTAGGACGGCGCATCTCATCCCTCACGCCGCGGCGCTCTCCAGCACCGCCGCGATGAGCGCGTCCGCCGTGACGCCATCCGCTTCGGCCTCGTAGGTGAGGATGAGGCGATGACGCAGGGCGGCGGGAGCTACGGCGCGCACATCCTCGCGGGCGACGTTGAAGCGCCCCGCCAACAGCGCGGTCGCCTTCGCGCCCACCAGCAGGGCCTGCGCGCCGCGCGGACTCGCGCCATAACGGACGTAGCGCCGCACGGCTTCGGGCGCCGTGGGGGAGCCGGGTTGGGTTGCCGTGACGAGCTGCGCGACGTAAGCGTTCATCGCCGTGGCGACCGGCACTTCGCGGACGAGCGCCTGCATCGCCTGCACCGTCGTGGCGTCGGCGCAGGGGGTCGCCGCCGGCAGCTGCGCACCGGTCGTGCGGGCCGTGATCTCGGCGAGCTCTTCCATGGAGGGATAGCCAACCTGCACCTTGAAAAGAAACCGATCCAGCTGCGCCTCCGGCAGGGGATAGGTGCCTTCCAGCTCGATGGGATTCTGGGTCGCCAGCACCAGAAAGGGGGTGGGGAGGGGATAGGTCACGCCGCCGACGGTCGCCTGCCGTTCCTGCATCGCTTCCAGCAGCGCGGATTGCGTCTTGGGTGTGGCGCGGTTGATTTCGTCTGCCAGCAGCAGGTTGGTGAAGATCGGGCCGCGATGGAAGCGGAAATGCCGCTCGCCGCCCGCGCCGATTTCCAGCACGTCGGTGCCGAGGATGTCGGCGGGCATCAGGTCGGGCGTGAACTGCACGCGGGTGAATTCCAACTGCAGCGCGGCGGCCAGAGTGCGCACAAGCATCGTCTTTCCCAGGCCCGGCAGTCCTTCCAGGAGCACGTGGCCGTTGGCCAGCAGGGCGATGAGCGTGTGGCGCACGACGTCGCGTTGCCCCACGATCACGCGCGCGATTTCGGTCTCGATCCGGAGCGCCAGCTCGCGAAAGCTCGAAGGCACCAGGGCAGTCGTCATTTCACCTCCGCAAGCGATAAAGCGAAAAGGCGATAAAGCGAAAAGGCGAATCACTTACGTTCGCACCTTTACACCTTCACACGTGGACGCCTTCACGCCTTATGGCGTCTCCGGTGGCAAGCTGGGGCCGGGGAGTGCGCTTCTCTCAACATTCCCAGAGCCGGCAGAAGCTGCAGCGCCCCTCGGCGGTCGTGGGCTGCCCACAGACCGTGCACGGATGCAGAGCGGGCGCGTTCGCTGACTCGGCGAACAGCCCTCCGGCCCTGGCCTGCAG
>JAAZNO010000267.1 GCA_012798275.1 Chloroflexota bacterium | reverse complement strand
TGCGCGCTTTCGTGGACGCCTATGCCCCCGGCACCTTCTTGCTCTCCGAGGCCAACATGTGGCCCGAAGACGTGATCGCATACTTCGGCGCCGGCGACGAATTTCACATGAATTTTCATTTCCCGCTCATGCCGCGCATTTTTATGGCGTTGGCGAAGCAGGATCGCAGCGACATTGAGGCGATCATGGCGCGGACCCCGGAATTGCCGGAGGGCTGTCAGTGGGGGACTTTCCTCCGCTGCCATGATGAGCTCACGCTGGAGATGGTGACGCCGGAGGATCGGCAGTTCATGTGGGACCTCTATGCGCCCGAACCCCGCATGCGGCTGAACCTGGGCATTCGTCGCCGTCTGGCGCCCCTGCTGAACAATGACCGCGCCGCCATTGAGGTCGCCAACTCCATCTTGCTCACCTTCATCGGCTCGCCGGTGCTCTACTACGGCGACGAAATCGGCATGGGCGACAACATCTGGCTCCATGACCGCGATGGCGTCCGCACGCCGATGCAGTGGAACGCGGGCCCCAACGCGGGGTTCTCGGACGCGCCTGCCGGGGCGCTCTACCTGCCGGTGATTGACGATCCCGTCTACGGCTACCAGCAAGTCAATGTTGCGGCGCAGGAGGCCGATCCCCATTCGCTGCTGAACCGGATGCGGTACCTGCTCAAAGTGCGCCGGCAGTACCGCGCCTTCGGGCGGGGAACGTTGCGGCTGCTCGACGTGCAGCCCAAATCCGTACTGGCCTACACGCGGGTGGACGCGGACGAAACCTTTGTCGTGGTGAACAACCTCGCGTCGGATGCGGTGACGGTCGCCCTGCCGCTGACGGAGGTCGCGGGGCGCACGCTTGTGGACGTGCTCACCGATGAGACCCTGCCCGTCATCGCTGCGGAAGGCGCTTCCCTGACCTTGCCGCGCTACGGCTATCGCTGGTTGCGCCTGACCTGAGCCCCGCAACCTCAGCCTCCCTTCCCATGGCCTAAATTTGGAGGCCCTATGACTCTCAAAGCCATTATTCTCGACCTCGACGGCGTGATTACCGACACTGCCGAGTATCACTATCTCGCCTGGAAGCGCCTCGCCGATGAGGAGGGCGTCCCCTTCGATCGGCAGGCCAACGAGGCGTTGCGCGGCGTCTCGCGGCGGGCCTCCCTGGAAATCCTCCTCGGCGAGCACGTCGCCCGTTACACCGAGGAGCAAATCCAGGAAATGATGACGCGCAAGAACGCTTACTACATCGCCATGCTGGATTCCATCACGCCGGCGGATTTTCTGCCCGGAGCGCGAGAACTGCTGCACGCGATCAAGGCGCACGGTTTGAAGATCGCCATTGGTTCGGCGAGCCGCAACACCATGACCGTGCTCACGCGCCTGGGGATTCCCGACTTCTTCGATGGCATCTCTGATGGCTACTGCGTTGTGCGCGCCAAGCCCGCGCCGGACGTCTTCGTCTATGCGGCGGGATTGGTGGGCGTGCCGGTGACGCAATGCGCTGTCATCGAGGACGCCGAATCCGGCGTCGAGGCGGCGTTGACCGCCGGCATGATGGCGGTAGGCATCGGCCCGGTGGAACGTGTCGGCAGGGCGCATTTCCGCTACGCGACCACGGCTGACGTCAACCTGGAGGAGATTCTGGCGGGGTAGGGGACGTCGGCGATCAAGGGGGATTTGTGGGTAATTCCCTCGTCAAATCGCGGCATCTCGGTTATAATGAAAGAGGGCCCTGGCGGGTCTACGATAAATGTTCGCTTAATATCCAAGGCAGCTCTAACGACGCTGAAACATGACCAAGAAAAAGTC
>JAAZNO010000266.1 GCA_012798275.1 Chloroflexota bacterium | reverse complement strand
GTGAGGCGCAGCAGCTTTTTGGGGCGCAATCCCGGCGGCAGCATGGTCATCACGCAGGTGTGGAGCGGCGTGAGCGTCTCCGCGCTCATCCAGCGGGCCAGGTCGAGCAGCGCGGGGGTGAGCACCGGCTCGGCGTCGAGGAGGCCCTCGATGGGACGCGGGTCAGGGACGGCGGGCTGCGGCGTCAGCGCCATCACGATCCCCGGCAGCCGGCGCTCGCGAAAGGGGACGATCACCATCATCCCCGGCCGGAGCTGCGCTTCGAGGCTCGTCGGCACGGCGTAGTCGAAGAAGGGGGCAGCCTGCGCTTTGATCGGCAGAAAGACCAGCACCTGGGCAAACATGATCAGCTTTCTCAGCAAAAATGGCGGAGCAATTCGGCCGGGCGTTCTAGTTGACGGAAACTATCATGGGGGATTGTCCACGATTTGATCCAGCGTCTCTTGATAGGAAGGCGTGCCCGGGGCGACGCCGGTGATCGCGACGAGGGTGCCGATGGGCGCCCACTCGAAGAGCTGTTGGGCCTCCCCCACATCGAGGATAATGCAGCCGAAGGAAGCGGGCCAGCCCAGCACGCCGCGCGAGAGCCGATAGCCTCCCCGCGTGATGGGCAATTCGTGGATGCCGTTGTAGAAATCCGGGCCTTCCTTGTAAATGCCCATAAAATAGGGCATCTCCAGGCCCCAGCGTTGGGCGTAGGCGTTTTCCTCCTTTGTGAGGACCTGAAACAGGCCGGCAATGGTCGGCGTCTTCGACATGCCGCTGGAGATTCTGAACTCGAACTGCAGGGCGCCGTCCTGGTAGGCGCGTAGTTTTTGCTCCGGCAGGTTGATTTCGATGCGTTTGTCGGGCACAACGGGCTCTGGAATCAGGACGTCAATGGAAGGGATGACGAGCTGCTGCCCGATGAGCAGGCTGCTGGAAATCACGTCGGGGTTGGCCTCGAGGAGACGCCACAGCGGGAAGCCAAAGCTGTAGGCGATGTCAAACAGGTTGTCGCCCGGCTGGACGAAATACGCTTTTTCGGGATGGCGGACGCGCGCGGCGGCGTGATGTTCGCCGGCTTCGAGGGCCGCCAGCGTGCGGGTGAGGGTCTCGCTGACGTCGAGGAAGCGTTCCTCTCCCAGCTGGGAGCTGACGTCCTCCAGCCAGGCGCGGACGCGGTCGGCTTCGACGCTGAGGGTGATGGCGGGCGGCTCCATCTCCGGGTGCAGCGCGAGCCACGCGGTGATTTGGGCGGGCGGTGCGGCGAAGTCGTTGCGGTAGTCGGTCACGGGGTCGTTTACTTCGAGGACGAAGGGCGCGGCGAGGAGCTTCACGGCGCGGGAATACGCCGGCTCCGGCGCTTCCAGGCGCGGCGGAAGGCTGCGCAGCGCCAGGCGTACTTCGGTTTCGCCATGGTCGAGCGCCTCGAGGAGTGCCGTGCTCGCAGCGGCGACGTCGAGCTCCTGTCCCGCCTGCCCCGGCGTGCCCACCGGGCCGGCCGGTGTGAGGGCGAGGGTCGCCTCAACGGGAGGGCGGTAGACGGTTCTGGCGATGGTCTCCACGGCGCGGGTCGCTTTGGCCGGATCGGCGGGGATGAGGACGACGGGCACTTCCTGGCCTTCTTGTCGCACGCGCCAGGCTGCCTGGAGACGCGCGGCCCAGTTCGCTTCGCGGGCCACCTGGCAGGCCGCGGCGACCGTCGCGGGGATGTCGTATTGCTGTCCGAGCGCGGCCCAACTGAAGCGCCAGGCCTGTTCATTCGCCCACAGGGTGATTCCTTCCACTTGGGGATCGGGCAAGGCACGCTGCAGCGCGGCTTCGGCTTCCGACGCGGTCATGCCGCCGACGTCCACGCCGTTCACGGTCACGCCTGGGAAGATGCGTTCTGCGTAGCGCCTGTCGTAGGCCATGGCGAGGCCAGCGAGCAGGAGGACGCCGACCGCGATGACGATTCCTATCCACCGTAACACACGTTGCATGGG
>JAAZNO010000265.1 GCA_012798275.1 Chloroflexota bacterium | reverse complement strand
TTTTGGGGTTGTAGGTGGCATCGGCCGGGACGCGCGCGCGCAAGACGATGGAGGTGCTGGCGCCCCGCTCCAGGATGAATGTCTCAGGATAATGCCAGGCGGCCTTGCCGGTCGCAGCGCTGTAGGTCAACACCACTCCCGGAACTGGCGAGCTCCATTGCGGTGTCGCGCCGCGCAATTGACTGGGCAACACCACAGTGAAGACCAGGTTCGCAGCTGGCCAGGCATCGGGGCGCTCGAGGGAGCCTTCCATGGTCAGGTTCTGAATCTGGAAAGTATAGGTCACCAGGCGCCCTACCCGGCAGTTATTGACGGGTGCGACTTCGGCCACGGCGCTTTGCTGCAAGCGCAGCAGAGGCGCGACGACCAGCGTCGTCACCAGCGGCGCCGGCTCGGAGCCCTGCCCCGGCACCGTTGCCGCGATGCTGTTGTTCAAGATCGAGCGTCCCACACGTCCCCATAGCGCGTCCTCGGCGAGCGCGGGCTGGAGCGTGATGGGAGTCGTCATGGTCAGGACAATCTGCACGCTCTGGCCTGCCGGCAGCGGATTCAGACGCCATGCAGCGATCCCCTGACGCTCGCTCGTGCTATACGTAAAACTGAAGACAGCATTGGACGGCAAGACCTGATAGTTCCCATTGAATTGCGCAAGAACGCCGCGTTGCCACATCCCGTTTTGGGGAATATCCGTGGTCCACGTGTCGGTGAGGATGATGTTGCTGAGGGGGGCGGCGCTGGTATTCGTCACCCGCACGGTGTACGTGACGGTCTCCCCGGCGAAAG
The DNA here is from genome assembly GCA_012798275.1 of Chloroflexota bacterium. Classification (GTDB taxonomy): domain Bacteria; phylum Chloroflexota; class Anaerolineae; order B4-G1; family SLSP01; genus JAAZNO01. The sequence goes on along the minus strand of JAAZNO010000265.1, from coordinate 5,436 downwards.
TCGTCTCCGGACCGAGCAGTCCGATCGCCAGACCGGGAATGTCGGCGAGCAGGGCCGCTCCTGCGGGGGAACTACCTGCCGGCGCGAGCGCGGCCGGAGCAGGAGACGCCGCGCGCCCCAGGGCCGGCTGCGTCAGCAAAGCGGACATCAGCCATAAAGCGCCGGCCGCAAGAGCCATGACCAACACCAAAGTCCCCAAATGACGCTGCTGATCCCGTTCCATACTACACCTCACTGTGGGAAATAATGAACTCTCGACCCAGCCACTTTGGATTGGATAATGGTGGCAGCCGGCTTACAGTTCGGTGCACCGAGTTTAACCAGGATGAAAACGCCAGCTCATTTCAATTATAAGGAAAAGCGGGAGATTGTCAACGTGAGATGCAATCGGGCGTCACACCATTGCAGATGAATGCAAGTTTCAGTTCGTAGAAGAGCGCCGCAGGCGTTGTCCCAAAAGCCGCAAAACCGTGGAGAGGGCCTTGGTGATCTCGGCCCGCGAGACTTTCGAGACCCCCTCCCGGCGATTCTCAAAAGTGATGGGGATCTCGCCCACTTTCCATCCCTGGCGCTGAACGTAATACAGCATCTCGATGAGGAAAGAATAGCCGTTGGAGCGAATCTGCTCCAGGGGAATCGCTTCGAGGACCGCCCGGCGGTAACAGCGAAAACCGGCGGTGGTGTCGTGCGCGCGCAATCCCAGCAGCAGATGCGCAAAAGCGTTGGCCCCCCAGCTCAGCGCGATCCGGGGCCAGGTGCAGCCGACGGTCCTGCCGCCCGGCACATAGCGGCTCCCGATCACCAGATCGTAACCGTCGGTCGCCTTCTCCACCATGGAGGGAATGGCCGCGGGCGGATGGGAGAAGTCGGCGTCCATGGTGCAGATGAGGGCGCTGTCCCCCTCCAGCGCGCGGCGGAACCCCGCGATGTAAGCCGTGCCGAGTCCCAGTTTTCCCTGCCGGTGAATAACCTCCACGCGCGAGGGCTGCGCCGCGGCCACCGCATCGGCGATCGCCCCCGTGCCGTCGGGCGAGCCATCATCCACGACGATGACGTTCACGGCCACAGGCAGCGCCAGGAGCTGTTGCACCAGTCGCGCGATGTTCTCGCGTTCGTTATACGTCGGCACAATGACGGTCGTCTTCATTCCCTCACCTGTTTGCAAAGCATTTCGTCATTCTAACCGCTTTCATGCACAGTGCAAGCGCAGCGACGCCATCAGCCCGGCCGTCCCAAAGCCACCCCAGCGTTGCCCCGGGCAAGTTTTGAGGTATGATGACGCCCGCGCGCCAGAGGCAGGTTTCCCGTGGGCAGGCGCGCTCCGGCGCCCCAATTCGCGCGGCGCCGACAACAGAAGCGCTGCTGAGGAGGACTACCATCGCCGCGAAAATGAGATTTCCCGCCTGGGCGCGGGCCTGGGGGCCGGCGTTGCTGTGGATGGGTTTCATCTTCTATCTCTCGACGCGAGAGCAACTTCCCCAACCCCCCGATCCGCTGATCAACACCCTCGTGCGCAAGGGCGGACACATGGTCGTGTTTGGGCTGCTGGCGCTTTCCTACTGGCGCGGACTGCGACACGGGGGCCTTTCAGGGACGTCCCTGGCCCTGGGAGCCTGGCTGCTGACGGCGCTCTACGCTGCCAGCGATGAAGTGCATCAGGGCTTTACGCCGGGGCGACACGCGACCGTCATGGATTGGGGGATTGACGTGACCGGCGCTATGCTGGCGCTGCTGCTTCTGTCTCAATGGCGGCGGAAATCTGCTCGGCGGGAATCAACGGCTCGATGACAATGTCGCCAAAGCGCTCGCCCTGCCGCGCCTGAACCGCCTGCTGTTTGATCAGCTCCAGGATGGCCTGCAAGGTCACGACCGCTTCCAGGCGCGTCGGTTTTTGGCTCAGCAGTGAATGGAAGGCCAGCTGCGGGAGCCGCATCAAACGCTGCCCGATCAGCTGAATCTGTTGGACGATCGAGATGCGCAGGCGCTGCACGGCTTCCTGCGGCCGGGGGCCTTCCGGCGGATAGAGCGCCGCTTCCGCCGCCTTGCGCAATGCCTCGACCGTGACCCCGCTGAGATCGAGGATAAAGCGCTGAGGCACGACTGCCGGCGCCAGATGCACATAACTGCGCAGTCTTGCCGCATCCTGCTCCCGCAACCATTGCGCGGCCTCTTTGTACAGCCGATAGGTGCGCAGCTGCTGCACCAGATCGTCGCCGGGTTCCTCTGGCGTGAGCGCCGTCGGCTGAGGCGGTTGGGGCAGCAAGACCTGGGACTTAATCCACAGCAAGCGCGCGGCGATGACCAGAAAATCGGCCACGACGTCAATATCCAAATGCCCGCGCATCAAATCCACATAGGCCAGGAACTCGTCCGTCACCTGCGCCAATGCCAGTTGGGTGATGTCGAGCTCCTCCTTCTCGATCAAATGCAGCAGCAGATCGAGCGGGCCTTCGAACTGCGCTGTACGGACGTGGTACTCCATCCCTGTGCTCCATTCGGGTTTGCGCTGCTAACCATACCCGAAAAGCCCCAAACTGCAACCGCCAGGCCCATTTTGCCCACGAATCTAATCGTGCTATAGTCATGGGAGACGTGCGAACGTGGGCACCTGGGAACGGATTCTATTTTCAGAGACTATTTTATCCGAGGAGACGACGTTGGCATCGGCGACGCTGCTGTTGGGCGAATTGCTGGCAGTGTTAGGGCTCTTGCTCCTGGCAGATCGTTGGCTGCACCGGCATCTGCAAGGGCTCATGTTCCTGCTGACCCATGACGCCGAGATTTCAGTGTGGCTCTACGCGCTGACGCTTTTTCCTGGTGTGCTGCTGCACGAAAGCAGTCACGCCCTGATGGCGCGACTCCTCGGCGTGCGCATCGGGCGCCTGTCCATTCTCCCCCGGCGGGTGGGCAAACGCATCCAGCTGGGCGTCGTCCCGGTCGAAGAGACCGACATCTTCCGCGCCAGTCTCATCGGGGCGGCGCCGCTCCTGGCCGGAGCCGCCGTCATCTTCGCCATCGGACACTTCAGCTTCGGCACGCCGGAGATGGTCGCCGCGCTGAGCAACGGGGATTGGCTCGCCGCGTTGCGTGGCCTGCGCGAGGCTTTCTATGCACCCGATGTGTGGATTTGGGCGTTCCTGGTGTTCACCATTGGCAACACGATGTTACCCAGCCGCGCGGATACCCATGCGTGGCCCTTTCTCGGCGCCGTGGGCGTCTTCGTCGGCGCGCTGATCGTGCTGGCGGGCGCCGGGACGACGCTGCTCAATGGCTTCACCCGCCTGTTAACGCGCGCCGTGGAGTGGATCATTTTGCTCGGCGCCAGCACCCTGCTGGTAGATGCGCCCTTCTTCCTGGTGATCTGGCTCCTCGAAAAACTCCTCGAGCGGATCACCGGCAAGCAAATTGTGTACGGATGAAAATTCGGTATGCTTACCACGTGGGGTCAGCCCCCCACAGCACATGGCATCCTCATGAAGCGCCCTTGCTGTCTCTGGACGCTCCAATGACTCGACGGTTCCCATGGGAGACTCAATGGTGATCAAAAAACATTGGCCGGCTGTAGGAATTCTGGTCGCTTATCTGATTGTCGGGACGTTCTTCGCCGCGCTGACGCCGCGCTGGCAGGTGCCGGACGAACCGGCGCACTACAATTACATCGCCGCGCTGGCCCAGGGGAAAGGCTTCCCGGTGATGGAAGCGCGGGATTACGACCAGAAGTATCTGGAACGCCTGACCGCCGAACGCTTTCCCCCCTCCCTGCCGACGGACAGCCTCGCCTACGAGGATCATCAGCCGCCGCTCTATTACCTGCTGGCAACGCCCATTTTCCTCATCTTCAACGGCGCGTTGCTGCCGCTCCGGCTCTTCTCGCTGTTCCTCGGCGGCGTCGTCGTCGCGCTGACCATGGCCCTGACGCGCGAGGTCCTGCCTCACTCGCCCGGCATAACCTGGCTTGCCGGCGGCTTCGTCGCCTTCCTGCCGCAGCATCTGGCGATGATGGCGGGGGTGAACAACGATTCCCTGACCGAAGCGCTCCTGGCGCTCTGGTTATTGCTCGCCCTGCGCTACTTGCGGGGGAAGGTCTCCCCTTACGTCCTGGGCGCTGTGCTCGGCGCGCTGCTGCTCACCAAGACGACCGGCTATGTGGCCTTGCCACTCGCCGTGCTCGTCGTGGCGCTGCGCTGGCGGCGAGGCGGTTTCTCCTGGCGCTGGGCGCTCACACAACTGCTCCAAATCCTGATCCCCGGCCTGGCGTTGGGCAGCCTGTGGTGGATCCGCAACCTCCTCACCTATGGCTGGCCCGATTTTCTGGGACTGCACCGCCATGATCTGGTCGTCGTGGGGCAACCACGCACCGCCGATTGGATCGCCCGCCAGGGGCTGTGGCCCTTCCTGCGGGGGGCGCTGCGCACCACCTTCCAATCGTTCTGGGGACAATTCGGCTGGATGGGGGTGGTGCTCGACGCGCGCATCTATCTGGGAGCGGGCATCTTCACGGCGCTGGCGCTCTGGGGCGCGCTGTGGCTGGGAGTGCGGGTCGCCAAAGGGGGGCTGGAACCCCGGCAGCGGGACGCGCTGATCCTGCTGGGGGCCTCGGCGCTCATCACCCTGGCGCTGCCGATCTGGTACAACCTCACCTACGTGCAGCACCAGGCGCGGTATCTCTTCCCGGCCCTGCCGATCTTCGCCCTGGTCGCCGCCCTGGGCCTGCGGCGGCTCGCTGAAGTGCGACTTGCCGTCCTCACCGGCCTGGGGCTGATGATCGTGGTCATCCTCATGGGGGGGATTGGATGGCTGCGCGGCGATCCGCCGTTGTGGACGATGGCGCTCCTGGGGGCGGCCGCCATCGCCGTGTTGCTGGCCGGCGCTTTGCCGAACGGGCGGAAGACCCTGGCCGGCGGCATGCTCTTGCTCGCCTTCATCGCCCTCGACTTCTGGTGCCTCTTCGGCTTTATTGTCCCGATGTTGGGGTGAGCTGGCGGCTGGAAGCTGGTGGCTGGGTGCTGGCGGCTGGAAGCTGGTTGCTGGTTGCTGGAAGCTGGTTGCTGGAAGCTGGTGGCTGGTGGCTGGCGGCTGGCGGCTGGTGGCTGGTGGCTGGCGGCTGGCGGCTGGTAGCTGGAAGCTGGGTGCTGGTGGCTGGTGGCTGGAAGCTGGTGGCTGGTGGCTGGAAGCTGGTTGCTGGTTGCTGGAAGCTGGTTGCTGGTTGCTGGAAGCTGGTTGCTGGTTGCTGGAAGCTGGTTGCTGGTGGCTGGAAGCTGGTGGCTGGTGGCTGGCGGCTGGTAGCTGGAAGCTGGTTGCTGGCGGCTGGAAGCTGGTGGCTGGAAGATGGCGGCTGGCGGCTGGAAGCTGGATACTGGCCCCAGTACCCGTCACCCCTTGACCATTGCGAAAGAGGAGAACACCCCATGCCCCTTGAACCCGGATTGATTGGAG
>JAAZNO010000264.1 GCA_012798275.1 Chloroflexota bacterium | reverse complement strand
GGCGCTCTGGCGTCGGTGGAAGTGCGCCAGGAGTTCCCTGATACGGCGCTGTGGAAGACGCAGCTGCGGACGGGACCGACTGGCGAAACTCAGATTGCGGTGCCGCTGCCGGATTCGCTCACGACCTGGGTGGTGGACGCGCGGGCGGTCACTGCGGATACCCGCGTGGGACAGGCGCAGCTCGAATGGGTGGTCACCCAACCCCTGTTCGTGCGCCCCGTCACGCCCCGGTTCTTCATCGCGGGGGATCGGCTGGAGGTGGCGGCGATCGTGCACAACGCCACCGGGCAGCCGCTCACGGTGGAGGTGCGTCTCACCGCGAGCGGCGCGGTGACCGTGGAGACCGAGGCTTCGCAGCAGGTCGAGGTGCCGGCGGGTGGACAGGTGCGCGTCGCGTGGGGCGTCTCGGCCTCGCAGGACGGGGATGCCGCGCGGCTGACCTTCTCTGTGGAGGGCGGCGGCTACCGTGATAGCGCTTTTCCTTCCCTGGGGCAAGCGTCTGACGGCGCGTTGCCGGTGTATCGCTACACGTCCCCCGATGTCTTCGGCGTCTCCGGCGTGCTGGACGTGGCCGGCAGCCGCATGGAAGCCATCGTCGTCCCCCAGAACGCCGGCGTCGGAACGAACCTGAAAGTGCAGCTGGAGCCGTCGCTGGCGGCGAGCCTGGCGGGCGGCCTCACCTCCCTGGAAACGTCGCGCTACGAATCCACGGAGATGTTGGTCAGCCGTTTCTTGCTCAACGTGCTCACCTACCGCGCGCTGCGCGACGCGGAAATCGCGGCGCCGGACCTGGAGAGCAAGTTGCAGACCCTGGTGCCGGACGCGCTAGATCGGCTGTATGGACGGCAGCTGGCGGAGGGCGGATGGAGCTGGGGCGCGAACTCGCCGGCGGACCTGCAACTTTCGGCCTACGTGGCCATGGGGCTGTGGGAGGCGCAGCAGGCGGGGTTCACCGTGCGGACGGAGGCGCTTGCGGCGACGCTGGATTATCTGGAGCAGGTGATTCTCGAAGAGTCGCTGCGCGTGCCCCGCACCTGGACGCCCAATCACGCCCTGGCGGTGTATGTCCTGGCGTTGACGGGGCGTTTGCGTCCCGGCGGGGCAGGGGAGGCCCTCTACAAGGCGCGCGAGCAGCTGGGGGTGACGGGGAAGGCGTACCTGGCGTTGGCGCTGGGGCAGATCGCGCCGGGCGACGCCAAAGTGACGACGTTGCTGGAGGACTTGCGCGGCGCGGCGGCGCGGTCGGCGACCGGCGTGCGGTGGGAGGACCAGGATCCGCGCTACTGGGTAACCGACGTCCGGGCGACGGCGGTGGTGTTGACGGCGTTGGTGCGGCTCGCGCCGGAGGATCCGTTGATCCCGGAGGCGGTGCGCTGGCTGTTGGTGGCGCGGCGCGGCGACCGCTGGGCGACGACCCAGGAGACTGCCTGGGCGTTGCTGGCGTTGACCGATTACCTGAGGCTCAGCGGCGAGCTGCGCGCCGATTATGAGTGGGGCGTGGCGTTTAACGGCGTGGCGTTTGGCAACGGCCGGGTGACGGCCAACACGCTCCGACAAACGCAGGCCTGGCGCTTCCCGCTCGGCGCGGACGCGAGCACGAGCCTGCTCCCGGGGCAGGTGAACGCCCTCGAGGTCGCGCGGGGAGAGGGCCAGGGACGCCTGAGCTATACCGGTTACCTCGCCCTGGATTTGCCTGTGACGGAGCTCGCGGCAGATAGCCGGGGGCTTACCGTCCAGCGCGACTATTGCCTGGTGGCCGACCCGGCGGTTCCGGCAGGGGAACAGGCCTGTACGCCGGCGACGACGCTGGGCGTTGGCGATCTCGTGGAGGTGCGGCTGACGGTGATCACACCTAACACGCGCTATTTCCTCACGCTGGAGGATTTCTACCCGGCGGGATTGGAAGCGGTGCACCCGGAGCTGCTCACCGAGCAGCAGTCGCAGGAGGTTCCCGGCTACGTGGGAGCGACGCGCCGCGACGGCTGGGGCTGGAGTCCCTTTGACAGCACTGAGCTGCGCGATGAGCGGGCGGTCTTCTTCAGCCAGGCCCTGCCGGCGGGCACCCATCAGGTCACTTACCGGCTGCGGGCGGTGCTGGCGGGTGAATTCCGGGTGTTGCCGGCCACGGCATACGAGACCTACTTCCCAGAGGTCTGGGGACGCACGGCCGGCGCGTCGCTGACGGTGCGGCCCTGAGGTGAAGGGAGGAGCGTGGCCACGTTACTGGCGCGCATGATGGCGTACGTCGCTTCCCGTCCCGAGGAAGTGACGACGGCGATCCTGGAGCATCTGCGCTACGTCGCGGTGGCGTTGGGAGCGGGAATGGCGCTGTGCATTCCGCTGGGGGTGTGGACCTCTCATGCGCCCTGGCGTCGGGCGGCGCAGTCTGTCCTCAACGTCTTCAGCAGCATTCGGGTGATCCCCAGCCTGGCCATCCTCTTTCTGGCGTTGCCCTACTTTGGGCTGTCCTTTACGTCCGCGGCGATCGCGCTGACGATTCTCGCGCTGCCGCCGATTCTGGTGAATACCGACGCCGCCTTCCGCGCGATAGACGCCGCCATCCTTGAGGCGGCGCGAGGGATGGGGATGACCCCGCGCCAGACGTTGCTGCGCGTCGAACTGCCCCTGGCGCTGCCAGTGATTCTGGCGGGCATCCGCACGGCGACGGTTGAAGTGATAGCGAGCGCGACGCTGGCGGCTTTCATCGGCGGTGGTGGATTGGGATTGTACATCACGCGGGGCTTTGCGCTGTATGACAATGCCATCTTGCTTACGGGCGCTATCCCTGTGGCCCTGCTGGCGTTGCTGGCGGAGCTCATGTTCAGCGCCTTGCAGCGGTGGGTGACACCGCCTGAACTGCGGGGTCAACGGCTCCAGCGCCAGCCGCCGGACAGCGAAATTTGTCACGTATGAGCGGCTATCAGAGGGGGCTGATGAGCGGTTGGCTCGCTGCCTTGGCGACGGCTCACGGGTCGGCTGGGGATGGAATCCCCCGCCTGACACGAGCCCACCGCGCTGAAGCGCGGTGTCTGAGGACGTAGCAGCCCCGGGGGCCAGGAATTTCTCATCTGATTCGTGAAATTCGTGTGCATTCGGGGCCATTTTCGCAGGAGGTAATTCATGAAACGATGGATGGCTGTGGTGTGTGGCATGTTAGCGTTGTCCCTGCTGGCCGGATGCGGCGGGGGTGCGAAAGCGGAAGTCGTCGTCGGCTCCAAGGATTTCACGGAGCAGTACATCGTGGCGGAAATGTACGCGCTGTTGTTGGAGGACGCCGGCCTCACCGTCGAGCGGAAATTCGGCCTGGCGGGGACGCCGGTGGCGCACGCCGCCATCACTGCCGGGGAAATTGATCTCTATCCCGAATATACCGGCACAGGATTGCTGGTCGTCCTCAAATTGCCGGTGAACAGCGATCCGCAAGCGGTGTACGAGGCGGTGGCCAAGGGGTACAAGGAACAGTTCAACCTTGTGTGGCTTGATCCGGCGCCGATGAATAACACGCAAGCGCTCGCCGTAACCCAGGAAGTCGCGCAGCAATATGGGCTGCGGACCATGTCGGACCTGGCTCAGCACGCCAGCGAGTTGATCATGATTGGCCCGCCGGAGTTCGATCAGCGTGAGGACGGCTTGCCGGGCATCCAGAAGGTCTACGGGGATTTCCAGCTCAAGGCTTACTTGCCGGTGGAAAAGGGCCTGCGGTACAAGGGCCTCATCGAGGGCGATGCGCAGGTCGTGGTGGCCTTTGGCACCGATGGCGAGATCAGCGCGTACAATCTTGTCGTCCTCGAAGACGACAAGCACATGTTCCCGCCTTATCAGATCGCGCCGGTGATTCGCCAGGAGGTGTTAGACGCGACCCCCGAGATTCGAGACCGGCTCAACGCGCTCGCGGTGAAGCTGGACGATACGACAATCCGGCGGCTCAACAACGAGGTGAGCGGCAAGCAGCGTGAGCCGGCAGAGGTAGCGAAGGAATTCCTGATCCAAGAGGGGCTGCTCAGCGAGTGAAGGCGAGCCGCGCGTGAGTACTATCCGCTTCGAGAACATCAGCAAGCGTTTTTCCGATGCCGGCGTTGCGGCAGTCGAGGATGTGACGTTGGAAATCCCCTCCGGCGCTTTCGTGGTGTTGCTGGGCCCTTCGGGGTGTGGGAAAACCACGCTGCTCAAGATGGTCAATCGCCTGATTGAGCCGACTTCTGGCTCCATCGCGCTCGACGGTGAGGACATCCGCCAGCTGGAGCCGACGGACCTGCGGCGACGCATCGGTTATGTGATCCAGCAAGTGGGGCTTTTTCCCCACATGACGGTAGCGCAGAACATCGCCGTGGTTCCGAAGCTGTTGAAGTGGCCCCCCGAACGCATTGCAGCCCGGGTGCGCGAGCTCCTGGAACTGGTGGCTCTACCCGCCGGGGAGTATTGCGGACGTTATCCCGCGCAGCTCTCCGGCGGGCAACAACAGCGGGTGGGGGTGGCTCGGGCGCTTGCCGGTGACCCCAAGGTGGTGCTCATGGACGAGCCTTTCGGGGCCATAGACGCGATCACGCGCACGGTTCTTCAGGACGAGCTGCTGCGCCTTCAGCGCCAGCTGCGCAAGACGATCCTCTTCGTGACGCATGACGTCGAAGAGGCGCTGCGGCTCGCCGACAGGATTGTGGTGATGCGCGAGGGCCGCATTGTGCAGTACGATTCCCCCGTGGCGCTCCTCACCCGTCCGGCAGATGCGTTTGTAAGCCATCTCCTGGGCGCTGACGATATGGTGCGGCAGCTGGGCCTCATCCGGGTGGATGCGGCGATGTCCCCGCTGACATTGCCGCCGGATGAGCTGGTCGCGGCGCCTGCCATCCCTGCTGCTGCGGATTTGCGGCAGGCCCTCTCGCTGCTGCTGCGCACCGGGACGACGGCGCTGAAGGTGACTTCCGGCGGCGCGCTCGTGGGACAACTCACGTTGGAGCGCATTCGCGCTGCGGCGCAGGAGTGACGGCCCTGGAAGCGCAAATGAGGGAGACGTAGGATGAGCTATCTTCTCTCCAACCCTGAGGTGGTGTTGCACTTGCTGGGCCAGCATCTCTGGATGACGGGGACGGCGCTCCTGATCTCTGTGGCGCTGGCGTTGCCCCTGAGCGTGCTGGCTTACCGCCATCCCAGGGTCCATACGGCGATCATGGGGATGCTGGGGATCTTCTACACGATTCCGAGCATCGCCTTCATCATCCTCCTGGTGCCGATACTGGGCCTCAACGCGCGGGCGGTCATCGTGGCCCTGGTGGTCTACACGCAGGTCATTCTCGTGCGGAACTTTGTCGCCGGGCTGCAAGGCGTGCCGGCCCCCATCCTTGAGGCGGCGCGGGGGATGGGGATGAGCGCCTGGCAGATGTGGTGGCGGGTGCAATTGCCGCTGGCGTTGCCGGTCATGCTCGCCGGGGTGCGGATCGCCGTGGTGGTGGCGGTGGCGATTGGCACGGTGGGCGCGAAATTCGGTGCGGGCGGCCTGGGGAAGCTGCTTTTCGACGGCATCTCGCAGCCGGGGCGCTACGACAAGATTTGGGCGGGGGCGTTGACGGTCGCGGCGTTGGCGCTGACCTTGAATTGGGGCCTGCAGGCGCTCGAAGCGCATTTCGACGTCGAGCGCCGCGCGGCGCGACGGTCGCGTTGCGGGCCATAGTGGCGGCGTGCGAGAAAGGGGGTTTCTATGAAGCGGGTGCTCGTTCCCATTGCGGAGGGTACGGAGGAATTGGAAGCCGTCAGCATCGTGGATGTTCTGCGGCGGGCGGGGGCGGAGGTGACGGTCGCCTCGGTGATGGAGCGTTTGCAGGTGACCGCTTCACGCGGGGTGAAGCTGGTCGCGGATGCACGGATCGGCGATTGCGCCACCGAAGCCTACGATCTTATCGCGCTCCCCGGCGGGATGCCCGGCGCGGTGCACCTGCGGGATTCGGCAGAGCTCACGGCGCTGCTCCGAGCGCAGGCCGCGGCTGGACGGCTTTACGCCGCCATCTGCGCTGCTCCGGTTGTCGTGCTGCAGCATCACGGCCTGCTGGAGGGACGGCGCGCGACGTGCCATCCCAGCTTCGAAAAAGAGCTGCGGAATCCCGAAGCCGTAGCGCAGCGGGTCGTCGTAGACGGTAATTGCGTCACCAGCCGGGGGCCGGGCACGGCGGTGGAGTTCGCCCTGCAGCTGGCGACATTGCTCTTCGGCGAGACGAAGGCGCGCGAAGTCGGCGCGGCGATGCTGGCGCGTTAAGGAGCAGGGGAATAGGGAGCAGGGGAGAGATTGCTTGTTCCCCTATCGCCCCATCACCCCATTACCCATCACCCCATTACCCATCACCCTCTCACATCAGAACTCCGTGACGGCGTTGGGCAGCGGGCCTTCGGTATCCTGGAGGCCGGCGAATTCGTGGTCGGCGGCGTCCTCGCGGTAGTGTGT
>JAAZNO010000263.1 GCA_012798275.1 Chloroflexota bacterium | reverse complement strand
GTCAGCGGGGACATCGCGGTGATGCTCCATCCTGGAATGCCCACCGGCTGTGCAAAGCCCATTTTCCCATCGGCGTCGAGTTTGATCACGTCCAGGCAGGGTTGCGCTTCCAGCTTCATACGCACCTCAGCGCAGGCGCTCCCGCTGCCACTCAGCGTTACCGTGAACGACGCGGGCGTGAAGGGCACCCAGCCAGCAGGCACCTCAAGCTCCACGGTGTAGGTTCCGCCCTGCAACCCGTCGAATTTGAAAGCGCCTTTGGCGTCCACCACTTTTGTCTGAGGGGCGCCGCCTTCGCGGGTGATCCGTACGGTCCAGCCGGCGCCTTGGGGCTGATGGTATGTGTCAATGACGTACCCCGAAATGCAGGTGCCGCCCTGTCCTGCCAGGGGCGGTTCCGCTGCAGCGGTTCCGTTGTCACCGCCGGAAGCGACGATGGCTGGTTCGGCGGCTGCCGGGGCGAGGGCGATGGCCGCCGGCGCCTCTTGCGGTGCCGTTTCCCCGGCGCTTGCCGGCGCGGCGGCCACGATCGGCGCGGGGTTGGGGGAGGTCGTTGCGGCAGCAGCCAGGCTTGTGGCCAGCGCCAAAATAGCGACAATTCCCAGGATAATGGAAAACCAGCGTGACTTCATGGCTACCTCCTTATTGTAAAGGGCTTGATGGGTAGAAAATGCGAGTGACGGATGCAATTAAATCTTATCATGATTTCTGTTTCAGTGCAAGGGGCCAGAATTTTATAGAGCGCCTTGCGTGGTGGGACAAGTGGATAGCGAATCAACGAGTCAGCGAGTCTCAGAATCACTTGCATGAAATATGTACCGCGAACTTCAGTTTGCTTCTTCGAAAATGGCTCACGGGTGGCCACGGATTTCACAGATCAGAAAATGTAACGCGAACTTTAGGCCGCTCTCAGGCTGCCCCGGAATGAATTCTGGGGCTGATACGCCCCCAAACACCACGCTTCAGCGCGGTTGGCTCCTGTCAGGCTGGGGATTCCATCCCCAGCTCAATGAGAATGCTCGTTGTCCAAAAACCGTTATAATAGGCTGGATTCGGAATCGGCGAAAAAGCGAGTGAGCGAAAAAAGCGAATGAGTAAACGTGGATTATTTCCGATGAACTCTCGGCGGTGCAAACTATCTGTGAATGACTTCCGAAATCTGTGGATTATTTCCGAGTGAGGCCTATCTGTCATGACTGACACACAGTTTCCTAACCAAAACGTCCCTGGTGCTGCCCGTGATCTGCAACCGATCATCCGCGCGGGGGGCGTGTTGTTCGGGCTGATCTATGCCCTCAGTTTCGCCCTGCTGATCTGGGGGCGCGAGGGAGTGTTGTTCGCGCGCAGCTCTGCCGAATGGCCCTGGTTGCACCTGGCAGCAGGCCTCCTACCGGCTTTGCTGCTCGGCGCTGCGGCGGGCTGGATCGCCACGCTGAGCTCCTCCATGACCTGGAGCGTGGCGATCTGGATTCTGGCCGGCGCGGCGTTCGGCTGGCTGGCGGGACATGTCCCCTGCGAGGGCGCGAGTTTCATCGCCGGCCTGCTCGACCCGCGCGTCGCGGGCCTGCAGCTGTTCCCGTTCACCCATTCTCACGAGGTGCGCACCTGGTTGGTGATGGCGTGCCTGGGCGCCGTGGGGGCAGCGGCGGGGGTAGCGCAACCCCAGCTGGTCGAAGCGCTTTGGGATCGCCTGGGTCCAGAAGGGAAAGAGGCTCGCGGCGGACGGCTCTGGCTGCTTCTCGGCGCCAGGGCCTGGCTATTGCTGCCGATGGGAGTGCTTCTGGCGTTGCTGCCCATGCTGGCCGTCAACGAGCTGCTCAGCAATCCCCGGCTGACCCCGCTGCAGCGGACCGATTTGCTGATCCAGACCGCGCTGACCGGCGGGGAAGCGCAGGTGCAGGCCGAGGCGCTCAATGTCAACGCCGTGCGGCGTTACGGGGCGCGCTTCACGCCGACTTACATGCAGCACTTCGTGGAGTTCGCTGGCGACACCGAGACTCTCTATATCGCTTCTGTGGACGTTGACTTTGACAACGGCTTTGTGATGCGCTGCAGCGTCATCGGGCCGTCCGTTTCCTCTTGCGTGGACGCCTCGGAGCTCTACCCGGTCTGGATGCAGGCGTTGATCACCGGGGCGCGGGAGGGGACGCAGCCCTGGCGCCAGTTGGGACAGCCGTTGCGGGTGGCGGACGCCGTCGAGACGGAGCTGTTTGCCCACCGTGAGGTGTTGACGGGAACGTACACCGTCCAGCGCCGCGCTCAGCGCGGCGGCCTGCTGTGGCTGGAGGCGCGCTTTGACGATGGAACGACGCTCACCTGCCGTTTCCGCGGCGCCATGCCGGTCACCGTTGAGGCGTGTGAGGTCAATGCCCTGTAGGGGCTTCGCCGTTCATCATAATCCCGACTTGCGGGTCTAGAAACAACACTGAAAACAGCACCAGGCCTCGCTACATCTGGCGAGGCCTGGTGCTGTGAGGGAGGAAATGATCTAAACTTTACCGCGAACCCTGCAAGCGCGGATCGAGCACGTCGCGCAGAGCGTCGCCTACCAGGTTCCACGCCAGCACAAAGAGGATCAACGTCACGCCGGGGTAGACCACGATGTACCAGTACGTGCTCAGATTCGTCATCCAGTCCCGCGCGAACGAGAGCAACTGTCCCCAGTCGGCATAGCCGACCTCGGCCCCGATGCCCAGGAAGCTCAGCCCGGCGAAAGTGATCACGTAGCTGCCGATGCGCATCGAACCCAGCACCAGCGTGGGGAAGATCGCGTTGGGCAGCACGTGTCGGAAGAGGATGCGCCCATCCTTCACGCCGGTGACGCGGGCAGCCAGGACGTACTCCCGCTCGCGCACGGAGAGAATGTCGCTCCGTAACAAGCGCGCGAAACCTGTCCAGCTGAAGGCCATCAGCGCGACCATGGGCGCGAGGATGCCTTTTCCCAACACCGGCGTGAGCACCGCGGAAAGCGTCATGGCCGCGAGCGTAAAGGGAAAGGCCATGAACACATCGGCGATACGCATGATCACCATATCCACGACGCCGCCATAGTAGGCCGAGATTGCGCCCAACGCGATCCCCGCAATCGCGCCGACCGCGGTGATGAGCAGGCCAACCTGCAGGGCCGTGCGCGTCCCCCAGATCACCCCATACCAGATGTCCCATTGCCCGCTGGCAGTGCCCATGATGTGAATCCATTGATTCTCTTTATCGGCAGGCATCACATATTTCCACCAAAAGGGGATGGGAGGCTGCCGGGTCTTCCAGACCGTTCCCGGCGGCTGCGGGACCGCGCCATAGCCATCGCGGGGAATGCGGTAGGGATCTTGCCCTTCCTTTACCGGCGCGAGCACGGGTGCAGCAAGGGCAATCAGCACAAAGAGGCCCAACAGCACCAGCCCTAACACCGAGATGGGGTTTCTGAGCAGATTTCTCAGGATCCGATACGTGTCGTGGCCCAGAAAGCGCTCAATCCGGCCCATCTCCTTGTATTTTCGCGCCGGCGCCCCGATGATAGTTTCGTCTACAGTCATGTTTCTTTGCCTCCTGCCCTAATCCAGCCGCACGCGCGGGTCAATATAGGCGTATAAAATATCTACGACCAGGTTCGCCAGCACCAGGATCAGGCCATTGAGGAGCACAAACGCCAGCACCGTGATCACGTCGAGATTAACGGCGGCGCGAGCGGCTGCCATGCCGATACCGGGGTAGTTAAAGACGGTTTCCACGATCACCACGCCGCTCAACAGACCCACGACCGTGTTACCGCTTAGAGTGACGACCGGCATCAGGCCGTTGGGCAGGGCGTGCTTGCGGATGACGACCCGTTCGGAAAGACCTTTGGCGCGCGCCGTGACAATGTAATCCTGGCGCAGCGTCTCTAGCATCGAGGAGCGGGTGACCCGCAGGGTGAGGGCCCACCACAAATAGGCCAGCGTGATGACGGGGAGGACCAGATGCCGCAGGGCGTCCCAGAACACGTCAAAGCGCAGGTTCAGCAGCGCATCCAACACGTTCAGCTTCGTGTAGCTGTGGAACACCGGCGAATTGATGACCTGATCGGCCCAATCCGAAATCCGTCCTGGGGGGAACCACCCTGTGGCTGCGTAGAAGGCCATCAATAACAGCAAGCCGAAGACGAAATCGGGGAGGGACCAGCCAATGATGCCGAAAATGCGCACGATATGGTCGAGCGGCTTGTTGTGATAGACCGCGCCGATGACCCCCAGGAAAATACCGCCGGCGACGACGGGAAGCACCGCGAGCAGTGCCATCTCCAGTGTGGCGGGAAAACGGCGTGCCAGCAGATCCCCGACGGGCTGCGAGGCCGTGCGAGAATAGCCGAAATCGCCGCGCAAGATGCCGCCCCGAATTTCGCCGCTTTGGGGATCTTTGAAACCCACCAACCAGCGCCAGTATTGCACATAAATGGGCTGATCCAGACCATAGCGCTTGATGATTCCCTGCAGGGCCTGGTCGTTCTTGGGAATATCGCGCACGTAGAGCGCCGAACGCTCGACGGGACTGAGCGCCTGCAACATGGCGAAGATGAGCACCGTAACCCCAAACAACAACAGGGGCACCATCAAGAGCCGGCGAATGATGTAATTGAGCATAAACCATTTCCTCCAGGTGAGGCAGGGAAGCCCGCCTGCGCGCGCTTCCCTGCCCAAAGTGATGCGTACGTCTACTGCTTGGTGAGCGTGTAGTAGCGGTTATCCCACCCGTAGATGGGGTTGTAGTAGTAGCCGCCCACCCAGCGCTGCTGATAGTGGCGCCCGGTGGCCACAGCCAGGCGAATCGCCGGAGCGTACTCGTAGTCCTTGGCGGTCGCCTGCTGATAGATCTCGGCGCGCTTGGCGTTGTCGGTCTCGCTCACGCCAGCGTTCACCAGGGCGAGGAACTCATCATACATCTCCTGCGGCAGCATCTGCCGGGAGGCGTACGTGCCGACGAGGAAGGGCTGCGCCCAGTTGTGCGGGTCGTGCAGGTCCTCGATCCAGCCGCTGATGAAGATGGGGAGCTTGCTCGCGCGCTGCGCTGCCAGGAAGCTCGGCCAGGGCAGGCCGATGATCTCGACCTGGAACTTGGGGTCAATGGCGGCGAAGTTCGCTTGCAGAATCTGGGCCACCGTCTGGCGGGTTACATTGCCCGTGTTGTAGGCGATCTGCATGCGGAAGCCCTTCTCCCACACCTGACCATCCCAGGCCTGCTGCAGCTCCTCGACGCACTTGTCGGGGTCGTAGGTGTACTTCGGGCCATTGGGGTCGTAACCGATCATGCCCGGGATTAAGAAGCCGGAGACCTGGACGGCCTCACCGGCGAGCGCATCATTGATGTAGGCATCCCAGTCGAAGCAGTAGTTGAAGGCCTTGCGGACGTGGATGTCGGAGAAGAAGTCGGGGGGAATGCCATTGCCGTCCAGCTGCCCGCTGCCGATGTAGGGATTGCCGCCCTCGGCGTTGATGTTGAAGGTGAAGAACGCATCCGTGCGGTCGGCGGCCGGCTGACCCTTGAACAGGCGCAGCGGTTGATCGCCCCTGATTTCGCAGTCGAACCCTGCGGTCTCCGCGTTGTACTCGCACCACTCGCCGACCATCGGGTCAACCTGCGCCACACTCTCGCGCGGCACGGCGGGGATGTCTGCATCACCGGCCTGGAGCATGGCGTAGCGGGTGCCCCACTCGCTGATGCCCTTGATCACGATGCGGTCAATGGTGGGTTGCGTCGGGCCGCCGGGGAAGGTCGGCTCGGTGCGCCACCACTCGGCATTGCGGACGAGCACTTTCTGCTCGCCGGGGGTCCAGCTTTCCAGCTTGTAGGCGCCGGTGCCGTTGACCTTGTCGCGCAGTGGCGTGGTCTCGGAGGTCGCCCCGTAGTAGTTCTGCCAGGTGGCGCAATCGCCATCCCAGGTGCCCTGCTCGATGGCCCAATCCTTGTCCAGGATGGAGCCCCAGCTCTGTGCCAGGGTGGGCAGGAAGGGACCCCAGGGGAGCGCCAGGTTGAAGGTGACGGTGCCCGCCGCCTCATCGTACTGGATGGCATTCGTGACCCGTTCGCAGGCCGCCACGAGCGCCGCAGGATCCGCAGCCTTCAGGGCCTCGGGGTCATCATCCATCGCGCCGGTCGGATCCACCAGCTCGGCCACGTCAAACGTGCCGATGCCGAAGAATGGCTCGGTGAACAGCCACTGCGGCGAGGCGGTATTGCCCTGCAGCACGCCACGCTGGAGGCTGTAGGCCACGTCCTCAGCGGTCAGATCGGCGCCGTTGTGGAACTTCACGCCCTTGCGGATGGTGAACGTGTAGGTCTTGCCATCGTCCGAGATGGTCCAGTCGGTCGCCAGC
>JAAZNO010000262.1 GCA_012798275.1 Chloroflexota bacterium | reverse complement strand
GGGAAGCGCGCCGCACGCCGCCAACGCGCGCGCCAACGTAAGCATGCGCTGGGCGGTTCGGGGGCTTGCACCCGGCGGCCTGTCGCCCGCCGCGCGACGCTCGTCCAGAAATGGCAACGAGCAAGCCAAATGACCCACTAGGTTTGCGATCGCCCCGTCATTCGTCATTCAGGCTCGATAACGACAATCTTTCCCAAGGTCGCGCCCACAGCGTAGGGAACGCCATCCGGTGATATGGCCGCGACAGGTGTTATATCGGGATACGAATACATGCCGGCCCAGAGCGTATACGCGCCCGGCGGCAGGTCTGGCGGCAAGTCGAGCATAAAGCGGCTCAACACCAGATCTCCGGCGCGCCACTGCTCGGCGGCAAAGGCGGCGTGATCGTGCTGCGCGTGCGAGACGCCCTCTGCATCGAACAGCTGCACCGTGAAGTGATAGGCGTTCCTCGATGGGGGTGCGTCCAGCAGCCACCACGCCAGCCACACGGGGTAAATCTCGCCGGCAACTGCCGTCTTCGCAGCCTCGAATCCGGCGAACACGACCCGATTGGCGAAGAGAACGCCATTCTCCAGCAGGGTCAGGCCGTCCAGCAAATCTGTGCGTGCAGCTGCTTCTTGCAGGTAGAGCCGATAGACCGGGCCATCCGGCAGGGCAATGGGCGGCAGTTTCGTCACCGCTGGAGAACGCTCCAGTCGTTGCAGCACCGGTTCCATGCTGCGAGGGTTCTCCGCTTCCAGTAACGGCGCGGCGATGGTCACAGCGCGCGGCGCATCCGGCGTCAGCAGGATGTTCCGCCCATCCACAAAACGGTGTGGATGCCCGTACAGCAGCGCGGCGAAAACCGTTGACGTTTCCGCAAGCAGCGGCCCGGTTGCCTCGCTCATCACGATGATCTCCGCATCCCCGGCAGCGCGCAATGCTGCGCGCGCCGCTTCGCGGGTGTAGTGCAGTGGAATCCCGTAGCCGCCGGTCGAAGGATGGTCGCGCATGTAAGCCCGCAGCCGTTGCGTGACGCCAATCTGCCACCCGCCCCAGATCACCAGCATGGTAGCCAGCAGCCATCCGGCGCGGCGCAGCGCCATGTCCCCCATTGCCTGTTCCAGACGTTCCAGCCCGGCTTCTAACAGAATACCGATGAGCATGAACTGCACGGGATATAGCATCACAAAGTAATGGAACTGCGTCGGCGAGGATAAGCGCATCTGCAACGCTACCGGCGTGAAAAACCACAACAGCAGCAATCCGAAGCTGCGTCGGCGCGCCTGTTCCGGCGCGCGGAAAGCCTGAAAGAGCGCATAGCCCAGCGCCAGAGCCAACAATCCGTGCAACACCCCATTGCCGGCCCAGAACGGCGGCGTTTCCTGGCGGAACTGCGCATAGAAAGGCCCTGCCTGCCCCTCGATGCCGGCGCTGCTGCTGAGCATGAAGGCGTAGCGGAGGGCATCCCAGGAGAACTGCCCCTCGCCGCCGCTGCCATAACGCAGTAAGCTCAACGTGTTCTGCCAGCCGTGCGTGGCATCGTAGATGAAATACGGGCTGACCAATAACACGGCCAACAGCACTCCCATCCCCAACGCCCGCCAGTCAATGCAGTCACGGTTCAGCAGCAAAGCCAATGCAAAAATGGGGATGAAGGCGATCGCTTCCAGTTGCAGCCCCACCAGCGCTGCCAGGCTAATGCAGGCGAGTGGCCATCCCCAGCGACGCCGCTTCACGACAGCCGCCAGCAGCGCCCCGAAGAACAGCAACGTGAACGCGGGCATCGTCCGCGCCCAGACCTTGCGCGCGTACAGCACTGCCCACGGGTTCACGGCGAACAGAAATGCTGCGATCAGCGCCGCTCGCTTGCCAAAGAAAACGCGGGTGAGCCAGTAGCACAGGGGAACAGCTGCGGCGTTGAGCACGGCGATGAACACCACCGCTGCCAGGGGATCGGCGCTCAGCCGCAATGGCAACGCGGTGAGATACAGCGTGAACGGTAGATTATGCGTCCCAAACGAGGAGGGAACGCCTATCGCAGGGCGCGCCCCCGCGCGGGCAATGGCCTGGCTGAGCCAGACGATGGTCGCTTCATCGCGTTTGAATTCCACCCAGGTGGGCTGGATCAGGCGCAAAGCCAGAGCCAGCAGCATAACGCCCACAACCAGGGCAAAATCTCGCTCCCGGCTCCAGCTCCTCAATCCCTGCCCGGCGCGGCGGCGAAGATGGTTCAAGCTATTCAAAACTCCCCCAGTGCCCCACTAGCACGGCGTCATCAGGCACGCGCGCACCATCCACATACGCTGGGAAACGCTCCGCATCCCGGTACAGGCCCACGAACACGGAAAACGGCCCGGCAGCGTTTTCTGGCAATGTGATGTAACGCACATCGCGGACG
Organism: Chloroflexota bacterium; assembly: GCA_012798275.1. Classification (GTDB taxonomy): domain Bacteria; phylum Chloroflexota; class Anaerolineae; order B4-G1; family SLSP01; genus JAAZNO01. The sequence goes on along the minus strand of JAAZNO010000262.1, from coordinate 3,228 downwards.
CGGTCGCCGGGATGTACAGCCCAGAAGGGCAACAAACCGCTCGCCATTGCGCCATCGGCCTGCGCCACAACGTTTCCGGCGCTCTCGCGCACATGCACAAAGACGGTGGCATCGAGGGGCGCTTCCATGATCCAGTCGAAGGTCAGTTGGTAGGTGTGCGGCAGCGCCGTGAGAAGCACATTCACGCTCAACAGCTGCACACCGCCTTCAAAAACCGCGCGCGGCGCGAGATCTGCGGCGCGCTCCGGCGTGGGCAGCACCCCGCCGACCTCCCAGAGATGCCAGCGGTTGGCAGCTTCATCATAGCGGGCCAGCCAGTTGGTGCGATGCTGCGCCAGAAAATCGCGCATGTCTACACCCTCCAGCCACGGGCCCTGGCTGAGCCAGAATGGATCGGTCTCCTGAAACAATGGCCCATACGTCGCCACATTCGCTGCTACAGGCCCTTGATTCACTGCGAGAAACACGCCAAGATTGGTGTAGTCCGAAGGGACGAAGACGGCGTTCGCGGTTGTCAAAGCGTAGGTGCGCTCCTGCCAGATCAGCGCACCGGGCAGGTTGATAAAGCCCAGCGGGGCATTGCCTGGCTCCGCTGCGACGGTCAACACTTCCTGATACAGCGTGTGCAAATGTGTATAGAGCGTCTGTTTGTGACGGATATATGTGAAGTTTTGTGTCAACAGCAATGCCGTCGCCAGCATTGGGATGAGCAATGCTGTATAGCGTCGTTTGGGGAGAAACAGTTGCCCTATCGTATCCAGGAGACCAGCCCACAGCATCACTGTGCCGGGGGTCGCCAAAGCGTAGAGTCGCTCGCCAACGAAGAACGCACCGTATCGAAGCGAGAGCATCGCTGGCAAACCGCCCACAGCCCACCAGCAAAGTGCGTGCAGTATCCACTGATACTCGCGACGCCGCAAGCCCAGAAAAAGCAGCACGCCGCCCAAAGCCAGCCCCGATCCACCGATCAGGGCGAAATCGCGCCAACCCCAACGCTGTACTGCGGCCCCGATAAATGGCCCCACTGGGTAGAGCAGCCCGTGAACAAAGAACATGAAATTTGCGGGCAGATCGGGCAAGCCCGCAAACGAGCCGGTGACGACTGCGCCCGGAATCAGCGTGCGTCCCAATAGCGCCGCCACATTCAGCAGCACGCCACCAGTCGCCAGCACCCAGCGGCGCGGAGAGCGCCATCCCGCTTGAAGGAGCACGCCGCTGCCCACGAAGACACCTGCCATGACGCCGCTTTCATGCGCCAGGGGCGCTGCCGCCGCGGCTGCCAGACTCAATGCCCAAAACCAGACCGGCCCTTCCAGCTCTGCTTTCAGCGCCGCCCAGGCAGCGAGTAGCGTCAAGGCAATCACCTGCGGATGAGAAAGCGCAGTTACCCAGGGGATGGCTTCGCTAAGAAAAGGAAAGGCCACAAACAACAGGGATGCAATTGCGGCGCGATTGAAGCGCCGTTCACAGAGATGCACAATGGCAAAAACCAGCACGGCATTCAGCCAGTGGAGCGCAAGATTGACGGCGTGCAACGCGAGCTGGCGCGCACCCAGCGGCAACATCAATCCCAGGCGATACACCGTGAAAGCTAATGGGCGATAATAAGAGTTTTCCTGGGAGAACCAGACTTCCCGCCAGCCCTTATCCCGAAGCCAGGATAAAATCGGCAAATCGTCGTGGAAAAAGGGCAGCTGGAGCGCGAACCCATAACATAGACCTACCCAGAGGGCAAGTGCGATGAGCACCCACAGCGTTCGATAGCGCATGATCAGAGACCGCATTGTCCGCATTCAGGCATTCTCAACGCGGGGATAGCCCCGTCAGCGTATCCAAGACGCGAAGCCAGGCGTCGCGCTCGTCGCCCATCGGCTCGTGCTGGAAGCGGTAGTCGTTTTTGCGAATGAATCCATCGAGCTCTGCCATAAGCACAGTCCAGGCTTCGCGCTGCGCTGCGAGGAGCGCGGTGTGGCTCTGCGCCGGGCCAGAAGCGCCGAGAGCTGTCCGCAAATGGGGCAGGCACAGCCCCCCGGCACGCACCAACGCCGCTTGTACCTCCGGGAAGCGCAGATCCTGCAACAATATTTCGTCGAGAATGCGCTCGTAGGTGAGCGAATCGAGGAAGCGCTGCTCGTCCCGTGCTGCCAGATGGCACAACGGGCAGCCGCCCTGAGCCAGCGTCTCGCGCAGCTCGTGTTGTAAAGGACTCAGTGTTTGATCGGCCATGCGCAGATTATAACGGGAAAAAGCCAGTCGCCAAATTCAACACAACTGAAAACGGCGCATGAGAATGCCCCTGCGCCGCTCTGGCGGAGAGGGTGGGATTCGAACCCACGGTAGCCCGAAGACTACAACGGTTTTCGAGACCGCCCCATTCAACCACTCTGGCACCTCTCCAATGTACCCATTATACCATGAAGGTCGGATGTCGCAACACGCGCGAGCGCGCGCAGGTTTGACTTTGTGTCCCCTGTGGGTATAATTTTGCCAGCCTGGAGCAAGGACCACTCTATCAACGAGCAATGACAAGAGATGACTGTGACCGCTACATCCCATAACCGGATTGGAGCCAACCGCAAAGAGCTCACGCGGTTTCTGAAATTTGCCGTCGTCGGCGCCATTGGTGCCATGGTGGACTTTGGCATCCTCTACCTGCTGCACCGCGTCGTTGGCCTGCCCATCGTGCCCGCCAACACGATCTCGTTCACCTGCGCCGTCATCAGCAACTTCACCTGGAACCGTTATTGGACGTATCCCGATTCCCGCTCGAAGCCGCTCAAGACCCAACTCGTGCAGTTCTTCATCGTCAACATTCTGGGATGGGCGATCAACACCGGCATCCTCACCCTGCTCAAGGATCCGCTGACCGGGCTGACCGCCGGCTTCTTCCCCACGCTCACGGCGAACACCGCCTACACCATCGGCTACAATGGCGCCAAGGTGATCGCTACCGGCGTTGTCATGTTCTGGAATTTCTTCATCAACCGCCTTTGGACTTACAACGACGTCAAATAACGGCGGACTTACGCCCGGCTCTCAAATCTGACCGCGCGTCTCACCATCCCTTGCGATGAGACAGGTGACCCGCTATGCGCATTGCCATTGATGACACCTCAGCCATCCGTCAGGGCGCCGGCATCGGGCGTTATGCGCGCGAGCTGGTAGACGCCATCCTCGCGGAGCCATCGCCCCACGAGTTCGTATTGCTGGCCGCTGCGGCCGGCGTGC